>NZ_JABWRA010000013.1:0-126962 GCF_014268705.1 Pseudomonas sp. SWRI179
CTACTGAAGCAGTTGCTTGAATATTTCCCAAATGACATGAGCCTTTGTGGCTTGAAATGAAGCCCTTGTGGCGAGGGAGCTTGCTCCCGCTCGGCTGCGCAGCAGTCGCAAAAATGCTCATGCGGAGCGCCAGGTACGACTCACTGTCTGGTATTGGGGCCGCTGCGCAGCCCAGCGGGAGCAAGCTCCCTCGCCACAAAAGCACATCAGCCCAGCCTCATCGCTGTCTCAATACCTCACCACTTCATCTCGCCTTTCGCCACCTTGGCACTGAGTTCCAGGGAACTGTCTTCACCCAAGTTCGGATAGCGTAGTTTCATGGCGGCGATCAGCGCGGCGGAATCCTTGGCCTTGGCGGTTTCTTCGTCGAACGCCTTGATGTAACCGGCGGTGAAGCGCACCGGGGCCAGGGAACGGACGCTGTCGCCCAAGTAGTGACCCGGAATCACCGTGCTCGGTTGCAGTTTTTCAATGGTGGCGAGGGTCGCCAGCCAATCCTTGTGAGACTTCGGCGTCTGGGTGTCGGCCATCCACACATGAATGTTCTCGGCCACCACGACACCGCCAACCACCGCCTTGATCGATGGAATCCAGACGAAACTGCGGTCCGGTTGCGGGCCATCGAGGCCGACGATCTGCAGGCGCTGGCCTTCCAGGGTCAGGCTGTCGCCCTTCAACACCTGGGGCACGATGGCCTTGGTGGGTGCATCGGTCTTCAGGATCGGCCCCCAATATTTCAGCTTGCCGTCCAGGGTGTGCTTGATGTGTTCGACGGTCGGCGCCGACGCCAGCACCTTGGCCTCAGGGAACGCGGCGGTGAGGGTTTCCAAGCCAAAATAGTAGTCAGGATCGCCATGGCTGATGTAGATCGTGGTCAGCCGTTTGCCACTGGCGCGGATTTTCTCCACCACCTGCTCGGCCTGGGTCTTGCCGAACTGGGCGTCCACCAAAATCGCCTCCTTCTCACCGCTGACCAACACCGACGTCACTGGAAAAACCGCCGCCGCACCGGGGTTGTAGACGTCGAGAGTCAAATCGGCGGCCCAGCCCTGGGCGGTGAAGGCCAGGGCGGCGGTGGCCAGCAGCAGGCGCTTGAGTGGGATAAGTCCGGTCATGGTGTGCTCCGTTGTCCAAAAACCCGTCAGGGGATGAGACTGAGCTTAGTTGCCTGACTCGTTACAAAAAATGCGATGCTGGGACATAGTTTGTTTCTGAAAGCGGGCAAATCATGGATCGTCTACAAGCAATGCGGGTGTTCGTCACGGTGGTCGACCTCGGTAGCCAGTCAGCAGCGGCCGAGCACCTGGACCTGTCGCGGCCGGTGGTGTCACGCTACCTGGCGGAGCTGGAAGACTGGGTCGGTGCCCGGCTGATGCACCGCACCACGCGCAAACTGAGCCTGACCGCCGCCGGCACGGAGATCCTGCCGCGCTGCCGGCAAATGCTGGAGTTGTCCGGCGACATGCAAGCCGCTGTTGGCACCCCGGACGACGCGCCACGGGGCATGTTGCGCATCAGTGCCAGCACCTCGTTCGGCCAGGCCCAACTGGCGAGCGCCATGGCCGAATACGTCAAGCGCTACCCAGGGGTGAGCGTCGACCTGCAGATGCTCGACCGCACCGTCAACCTGGTGGATGAACGCATCGACCTGGCGATCCGCATGAGCAACGACCTGGACCCGAACCTGATCGCACGCCGCCTTACCGTCTGCCGCTCGGTGATCTGCGCGTCGCCGCGGTATCTGCGTGAGCACTCGACACCGCTGCGCGTGGAAGATCTGAGCCGGCACAACTGCCTGACCCATTCCTACGTTGGCAAGAGCCTGTGGCATTTCGAGCAAGACGGCGAGCCGGTCGCGGTGCCGGTGCAAGGCAATATCAGCGCCAACGAAGCCAGCACCTTGCTCCAGGCCACGATAGCCGGCGCGGGCGTGGCGATGCTGCCCAGCTACCAGGCTGGCCCGCATATCCAGAGCGGTGAACTGGTGCGCCTGCTGGGCCACGCCGAACCGCGCCGGATGAACATGTACGCGGTGTATGCCTCACGCAAGCACATGCCGTCGGCGTTGCGCAGCCTGCTGGATTTTCTGGTGTTGAAGTTTCCTGAGACGCCTGAGTGGGATGTGGGGTTGTAAACGATACCCGTCTCACCTCCGATCTCCTGTGGGAGCGGGCTTGCTCGCGAAGGCGGTGTACCAGTCGACATCTAATTGGCTGACACTACGCCTTCGCGAGCAAGCCCGCTCCCACAGGGGGGGCACCGTTGCTCTCAAGGCTGCGTCGGGATTTCACCAACAGCCCGCCCCAAGGCATACTGGCCACCCTCCGCACTCCAGAACCCTAAACCGCCCCATGCGTATCCACGTCAGTTTCATCGACCGCGTCGGCATCACCCAGGAAGTCCTGGCCTTGCTCGGTGGGCGCAATCTCAACCTGGATGCCGTGGAGATGGTGCCGCCCAACGTCTACATCGACGCCCCGACCCTCAGCCCGCAAGTGCTCGACGAGTTGCGCGAGGCGTTGTTCAGCGTGCGCGGCGTGCAGGCCGTTACCGTGGTGGACATCCTGCCGGGCCAGCGCCGGCACTTGCAGCTCGATGCCTTGCTGGCCGCCATGACCGACCCGGTGCTGGCCCTGGACAGCGCCGGCAAGGTGTTGCTGGCCAACCCGGCGCTGATTGCCCTGTACGGGCGTGAACCGGCCGGGGAAAGCGTGGCCGAGCTGTTCGGTGACGAGGCATTGCTCGGCGCCCTGCTGGAGAACGGTTTCCGCTTGCCGCTTCGAGAAATCACCCTCAACGGCCAGACCTTGCTCCTGGATGCCACGCCCATCACCGATGCCGGCGCGCTGCTGACGCTTTATCAGCCCAACCGCATCGGCGAGCGCCTGTCGGCCCTGCATCACGATCACGCCGAAGGTTTCGACGCGCTGCTGGGCGAATCCCCGGCGATCCGCACCCTCAAGGCCCGGGCCCAGCGCGTCGCGGCCCTGGATGCACCGTTGCTGATCCAGGGCGAAACCGGCACCGGCAAGGAACTGGTGGCCCGGGCTTGCCACGCCATCAGCGCCCGACACAGCGCGCCGTTCCTGGCCCTGAACTGCGCCGCGCTGCCGGAGAACCTGGCCGAAAGCGAACTGTTCGGCTACGCCCCCGGCGCCTTCACCGGCGCACAACGGGGCGGCAAGCCAGGGCTGATGGAGCTGGCGAACCAAGGCACGGTGTTCCTCGATGAAATTGGCGAGATGTCGCCGTACCTGCAAGCCAAGTTGCTGCGTTTCCTGAATGATGGCAGCTTCCGCCGGGTGGGCGGCGACCGGGAAATCAAGGTCAACGTACGGATCCTCAGCGCCACCCACCGCAACCTGGAGAAAATGGTCAGCGAAGGCTCGTTCCGCGAAGACCTGTTTTATCGCCTGAACGTGCTCAACGTCGAAGTGCCGCCGCTGCGTGAGCGCGGCCAGGACATCCTGCTGCTGGCGCGTTATTTCATGCAGCAGGCCTGCGCGCAGATCCAGCGCCCGGTCTGCCGCCTCGCTCCCGGCACGTATCCGGCACTGTTGGGCAATCGCTGGCCGGGCAACGTGCGGCAATTGCAGAACGTGATCTTCCGCGCCGCCGCCATCTGCGAAAGCAGCCTGGTGGACATCGGCGACCTCGACATTGCCGGCACCTCGGTGGCGCGCCAGGGTGATGTGGAAGTCGAGAGCCTGGAACAGGCTGTGGAAAGCTTCGAGAAGCACCTGCTTGAAAGTTTGTATGCCAACTACCCGTCCACCCGCCAGTTGGCCAGCCGCCTGCAGACCTCACATACCGCGATTGCCCATCGGTTGCGCAAGTACGGTATTTCCGGGAAGCCATAGCTTTACTCGGTTCATGTGGGAGCGGGCTTGCTCGCGAAGACGGTGTGTCAGTCAACATCAACTTGGCTGGCACACCGTCTTCGCGAGCAAGCCCGCTCCCACAGAGGTTCTGAGCTGTGGTCGAAATCGCGTCAAAAACGACCTCCACTGTACTGAAAGCGCTACAGCGGAACGATATCGCTACACGCCGCGCTAACCTGCATGGTGCAAGGCTTTGATCCCACAACGATTTTTTCCAGGCCTGCAGCTGTAGCGATTTCGCTACAGCCAAGCCAATCCACCTCTCGACATCTCCACTCAACCCATTGATATATAAGCCATTAATAACATTGGCCGCATTCTTGCTATGGGTATAACCATTCGGCCGGGCCAAGCCCCGCGCCTTTCTTCGCGTCCACCAGACGAATCTGGCCCCAGGAGTTTCCATGAGCGAGTTGCGTTTCACTGAAGATCACGAATGGCTGCGCGCCGAAGCCGACGGCAGCGTTACTGTCGGTATTACTGCGTTTGCCCAGAACGCCTTGGGCGATGTGGTCTATGTTCAGTTACCGGAACTGCAAAGCTACGACAAGGGTGCCGAAGCCTCCACCGTGGAATCGGTGAAAGCCGCCAGCGGTGTCTACATGCCATTGGACGGTGAAGTGCTCGAAGTGAACCCGGCCCTGGAAAGCAATCCGGAACTGGTCAACGAAGATCCTATGGGCGAAGGCTGGTTTTTCCGTTTCAACCCGGCCAACGCCGCCGAAGTGGACCAACTGCTGGACCAAGACGCCTACGATCGCCTGATCAAAGCCAACGCCGAAGCCTGAGGAGCGCCCCATGACCGTTAATCTCGGCACCGCCAACGAATTCATCGCCCGCCACATCGGCCCGCGTGCAGGCGACGAGCAAGCCATGCTCGAACGCCTGGGCTACGACTCCCTGGAAGCCCTGAGCGCCAGCGTCATCCCGGAAAGCATCAAGGGCACCAGCGTGCTGGACATGGGCGACGGCCAGAGCGAAGCCGATGCACTGGCCTCGATCAAGGCCATCGCCGGCAAGAACCAACTGTTCAAGACTTACATCGGCCAGGGCTACTACAACTGCCATACGCCAGCACCGATCCTGCGCAACCTGCTGGAAAACCCGGCCTGGTACACCGCCTACACTCCGTACCAGCCAGAAATTTCCCAAGGCCGTCTCGAAGCACTGCTGAACTTCCAGACCCTGATCAGCGACCTCACCGGCCTGCCGATCGCCAACGCCTCCTTATTGGACGAAGCCACCGCCGCCGCCGAAGCCATGACCTTCTGCAAGCGGCTGAGCAAGAACAAGGGCAGCAACGCCTTTTTCGCCTCCGTCCATAGCCACCCGCAAACCCTCGACGTGCTGCGCACCCGTGCCGAGCCCCTGGGCATCGACGTGGTGGTGGGCGATGAGCGCGAACTGAGCGACGTCAGCGGTTTCTTCGGCGCCCTGCTGCAATACCCGGCCAGCAATGGCGACCTGTTCGACTACCGCGAACTGACTGAACGCTTCCACGCCGCCAACGCCCTGGTGGCCGTCGCCGCTGACCTGCTGGCCCTGACCCTGCTGACGCCTCCGGGCGAATTCGGCGCCGACGTCGCCATCGGCAGCGCCCAGCGCTTCGGCGTGCCGCTGGGCTTCGGCGGCCCGCACGCGGCCTATTTCTCCACCAAGGATGCGTTCAAGCGCGACATGCCGGGCCGTCTGGTCGGCGTTTCCGTGGACCGTTTCGGCAAGCCGGCCCTGCGCCTGGCGATGCAGACCCGCGAACAACACATCCGCCGCGAGAAAGCCACCAGCAACATCTGCACCGCCCAAGTGCTGCTGGCCAACATCGCCAGCATGTACGCCGTGTATCACGGCCCCAAGGGCCTGGTGCAAATTGCCAACCGCATCCATCACCTGACTGCAATCCTTGCCAAGGGCCTGGGCGCGCTGGGCCTGACCGTCGAGCAAGAGAGCTTTTTCGACACCTTGACCCTGCACACCGGCGCGCAAACCGCCGTCCTGCACGACAAGGCCCGCGCCCAACGCATCAACCTGCGCGTGGTGGACACTGAACGCCTGGGACTGTCCCTGGACGAGACCACCAACCAGGCTGACATTGAAGCACTGTGGAACCTATTGGCCGACGGCAAGGCCCTGCCAGACTTCGCCGCACTGGCCGCCAACGTGCAAAGCCGCATCCCGGCCGAGCTGGTGCGCCAAACGGCGATCCTCAGCCACCCGGTGTTCAACCGCTACCACTCCGAAACCGAGCTGATGCGTTACCTGCGCAAGCTCGCCGACAAGGACCTGGCCCTGGATCGCACCATGATCCCGCTGGGTTCCTGCACCATGAAACTCAACGCCGCCAGCGAAATGATCCCGGTGACCTGGGCCGAGTTTGGCGCCCTGCACCCGTTCGCCCCGGCCGAGCAGAGCGCTGGTTACCAGCAACTGACCGACGAGCTGGAAGCCATGCTCTGCGCCGCCACCGGCTATGACGCGGTGTCGCTGCAACCCAACGCCGGTTCCCAGGGTGAATACGCCGGCCTGCTGGCGATCCGCGCCTATCACCAGAGCCGTGGCGAAGACCGCCGCGACATCTGCCTGATCCCCTCCTCGGCCCACGGCACCAACCCGGCCACCGCCAACATGGCCGGCATGCGCGTGGTCGTGACCGCCTGCGATGCCCGTGGCAACGTCGACATCGAAGACCTGCGCGCCAAGGCCGTCGAGCACCGCGAACACCTCGCCGCGCTGATGATCACCTATCCGTCCACCCACGGTGTGTTTGAAGAAGGTATCCGCGAAATCTGCGGCATCATTCATGACAACGGCGGCCAGGTGTACATCGACGGCGCCAACATGAACGCCATGGTCGGCCTCTGCGCCCCGGGCAAGTTCGGCGGCGACGTGTCGCACCTGAACCTGCACAAGACCTTCTGCATCCCTCACGGCGGTGGCGGCCCGGGCGTCGGCCCGATTGGCGTCAAGTCCCACCTGGCGCCGTTCCTGCCGGGCCACGCCAACATGGAACGCAAGGAAGGCGCGGTGTGCGCGGCGCCGTTCGGCAGCGCGAGCATCCTGCCAATCACCTGGATGTACATCCGCATGATGGGCGGCGCCGGCCTCAAGCGCGCCTCGCAACTGGCGATCCTCAATGCCAACTACATCGCCCGTCGCCTGGAAGAGCACTACCCGGTGCTCTACTCCGGCAGCAACGGTTTGGTGGCCCACGAATGCATCCTCGACCTGCGTCCGCTCAAGGACAGCAGCGGCATCAGCGTCGATGACGTTGCCAAGCGCCTGATCGACTTCGGTTTCCACGCCCCGACCATGTCGTTCCCGGTGGCCGGCACGTTGATGATCGAGCCGACCGAAAGCGAATCCAAGGAAGAGCTGGACCGTTTCTGCGACGCCATGATCTGCATCCGCGAAGAAATCCGCGCGGTGGAAAATGGCAGCCTGGACAAAGACGACAACCCGCTCAAGAACGCCCCGCACACCGCGGCGGAACTGGTCGGCGACTGGACTCACCCGTACAGCCGCGAACAGGCGGTGTACCCGGTGGCGTCGTTGGTCGAAGGCAAGTACTGGCCGCCCGTGGGCCGGGTCGACAACGTGTTCGGCGACCGCAACCTGGTCTGCGCCTGCCCGTCGATCGAAAGCTACGCTTGATCTGTGAGGGGGGGGTCCGCTCGCCCTCTCAACAAACACCGCCTATCCCCTTGTGGGAGCGGGCTTGCTCGCGAAGGCGGCGTATCAGTCGACACTTACTTGGCTGACACCCCGTCTTCGCGAGCAAGCCCGCTCCCACATTGGATCTACGCGAATCTCATAAAAACCGTCGATCTCATAAAAAGAAACCGGAGAAACACCATGTCGTTAAGCGTGTTCGACCTGTTCAAGATCGGTATCGGTCCTTCCAGCTCCCATACCGTCGGCCCGATGCGTGCCGCTGCCCGTTTTGTCGAGGGGCTGCGCCGTGACGATCTGCTTGAAAGCACTACCAGCGTCAAGGTCGAGCTCTATGGCTCGCTCGGAGCCACCGGCAAGGGCCACGGCAGTGACAAGGCCGTGTTGCTGGGCCTGGAGGGCGAGCACCCCGACACCGTGGACACCGAGACGGTGAACGCCCGGCTCCAGGAGATCCGCAGCAACGGTCGCCTGAACCTGCTCGGCGAACGCTCCATCGAATTCAATGAAAAGCTGCACTTGGCGATGATCCGCAAGCCGCTGGCCTTTCACCCCAACGGCATGATCTTCCGCGCCTTCGATGCCGCCGGGCTGCAAGTGCGCAGCCGCGAGTACTACTCGGTCGGTGGCGGCTTTGTCGTCGATGAAGACGCCGCTGGCGCCGACCGCATCGTCGAAGACGCCACGCCCCTGACCTTCCCGTTCAAAAGTGCCAAGGACCTGCTGGGCCATTGCAGCACCTATGGCCTGTCCATCAGCCAGGTGATGCTGACCAACGAAAGCGCCTGGCGCCCCGAAGCCGAGACCCGCGCCGGCCTGCTGAAGATCTGGCAGGTGATGCAGGACTGCGTGGCGGCGGGCTGTCGCAACGAAGGGATTCTGCCGGGCGGGCTGAAGGTCAAGCGCCGGGCCGCGGCGTTGCACCGCCAGTTATGCAAGAACCCCGAAGCCGCCCTGCGCGATCCGCTGTCGGTGTTGGACTGGGTCAACCTGTATGCCTTGGCCGTCAACGAAGAGAACGCCTATGGCGGGCGCGTAGTCACCGCTCCGACCAACGGAGCGGCGGGCATCATCCCGGCCGTGCTGCACTACTACATGCGCTTCATCCCCGGGGCCAGCGAGGACGGCGTGGTGCGCTTCCTGCTGACCGCCGCCGCCATCGGCATCCTCTACAAGGAAAACGCCTCCATCTCCGGCGCCGAAGTCGGTTGCCAGGGTGAAGTGGGCGTGGCCTGTTCCATGGCCGCCGGTGCCTTGTGCGAAGTGCTCGGAGGCACCGTGCAGCAAGTGGAAAACGCCGCCGAGATCGGCATGGAGCACAACCTAGGCCTGACCTGCGACCCGATCGGCGGCCTGGTGCAGGTGCCGTGCATCGAACGCAACGCCATGGGTTCGGTGAAGGCCATCAACGCGGTGCGCATGGCCATGCGCGGCGACGGGCATCACTTCGTCTCCCTCGACAAAGTCATCCGCACCATGCGCCAGACCGGCGCCGACATGAAAAGCAAATACAAGGAGACCGCCCGCGGCGGTCTGGCGGTCAACATCATCGAATGCTGACGCGCGTCATTTTCATTTTCCAGGAGTTGATATGTCCACCGAACAACTGTTGAAAACCCCGCTGCACGCCCTGCACCTCGAACTCGGCGCCCGCATGGTACCGTTCGCCGGCTACGACATGCCGGTGCAGTACCCATTGGGCGTGATGAAGGAACACCAGCACACCCGCGATCAGGCCGGGTTGTTCGACGTGTCCCACATGGGCCAGATCCACCTGACCGGCGCAGGTGCTGCCAAGGCCCTGGAAACCCTGGTGCCGGTGGACATCATCGACCTGCCGGTGGGCATGCAGCGCTACGCCATGTTCACCAACGACAACGGCGGCATCCTCGACGACCTGATGGTCGCCAACCTGGGCAATGACGAACTCTTCCTGGTGGTCAACGCCGCCTGCAAGGATCAGGACCTGGCTCACCTGCAAGGGAAAATCGGCGACCAGTGCAGCATCGAGCCGCTGTTCGAAACCCGTGCCCTGCTCGCCCTGCAAGGCCCGGCCGCCGTCAACGTGCTCGCCCGCCTGGCACCGGACGTGGCGAAAATGACTTTCATGCAGTTCCAGCGCGTCACGCTGTTGGGCGTGGACTGCTTTGTCAGCCGTTCGGGCTACACCGGTGAAGACGGTTTCGAAATCTCCGTGCCCGCCGCCGATGCGGAAAAACTCGCCCGCGCCCTGCTGGCCGAGCCGGAAGTCGCGGCCATCGGCCTCGGTGCCCGTGACTCCCTGCGCCTGGAAGCCGGCCTGTGCCTCTACGGCCACGACATGAACACCGAGACCACGCCAATCGAAGCCAGCCTGCTGTGGGCGATTTCCAAAGTACGCCGTGCCGACGGCGCTCGCGCTGGCGGTTTCCCTGGCGCTGAAAGCGTGTTCGCCCAACAACAGGGCGGCGTGAAGCGCAAACGCGTCGGCCTGCTGCCCCAGGAACGCACACCGGTGCGCGAAGGCGCAGAGATCGTCAACGAAGCCGGTGAGATCATCGGCGCTGTGTGCAGCGGCGGTTTCGGCCCGACCTTGGGCGCTCCGTTGGCGATGGGTTACCTGGACAGCGCCTATGCAGCGCTGGATACGCCGGTCTGGGCCATCGTGCGTGGGAAAAAGGTGCCTTTGCTTGTAAGCAAAATGCCATTCGTTCCACAGCGCTACTACCGCGGCTGATTGGTTGTTTCTATAAGTAACGCGATTGCGTTATACGTGCACTAATGTGTAACGCAATCGCCATAAAAAGGTGCATATCTTTAGAGGTGATCGTTCTTTATAACGTGGGCAAACAATTGAACTAGCCTATCGAATAACCCCCGCTCCGCAAGCGGCGTAAATGCTGGCAAGCTGAGCAAATACAGGGCCTTCCGGGGGGTTGTTTTTTCATTCGAAGTTGGCGTAGAGTTTGGTCACTGTGTTTGCATGGGTCGCTTGGAATCGTGACCTGGGCAGTAGCTTATGAAGTTCGCTACATCCCGTTCGACGTCTCTTACTTTCCTGCAACCCAGCCCCAGTACTCTTTCATGTGAAAGAGGCTGTCATCAATTTTAGCGTCAAAGGAAATAAGAAAATGTCTCAACGTCAGAGCGGTACCGTCAAGTGGTTCAATGACGAGAAGGGTTTTGGTTTTATCACACCTGAAAGCGGTCCGGATCTGTTCGTGCATTTCCGTGCCATTCAGGGCAACGGCTTCAAGAGCCTGAAAGAAGGCCAGAAAGTCACTTTCGTTGCCGTGCAAGGCCAGAAAGGCATGCAGGCTGACGAGGTTCAAGCCGAAGCCTAAGGCTTTCGCGAACTAAAAAGCCCCTGATTGATATCAGGGGCTTTTTTATGGGCGTAAATCCGTAAAATGGCTTCTTTTTTGTTCGAGGCCGTCATGTCGAAACACTTGCTCACCCCTCAAGGTGACTTTCCTCCCGCCGGCCTGGGCCGTCGCCTGGCTGCGATGTTTTATGACTTCTTGCTGTGCACGGCGCTGCTGATCGTGACCAGCGGTGCCTACAAGATGATCCAGATGGCGATTATCGGCGAAGAAAAAATGCGTGCCCTGACCGAAGCCGGTGCCCTGGACGGCGATCCGCTGCTGTCCACCGTGCTGCTGTTCGTGCTGTTCGGCTTCTTCGCCAAGTTCTGGACCCACAACGGCCAGACCCTGGGCATGCAGGTGTGGTGCATCCGTGTGCAGAACGCCGATGGCACCGCCATCAGCCTGTGGCAGGCGCTGTTGCGGTTCGTGGTGTCGATTGCGTCATTGCTGCTGGTGGGGCTGGGCTTTATCTGGGCGCTGTTCGACAAGCGCCAGCGCAGCTGGCATGACATCTACTCGGATACGCAGCTGGTGCGGATTCCCAAGAAGACCAAGTAGGAACGCACTACATCCCCGTGGCGAGGGAGCTTGCTCCCGCTCGGCTGCGCAGCAGTCGTAATCCAGCCAATGCGGTATCACAGAATAACCGCGCGGTGGCTCGTTTGGGGCTGCTACGCAGCCCAGCGGGAGCAAGCTCCCTCGCCACAAAATCTCGCAGCCCCGCAATCTTCTTCAGCTTCAGGCATTGCCCGCCAGCTTCATCCGCGCCGCCTGGGTGAAGTCCAGCATGCGCTTGAGCGGGCGAATCGCCTGGGGGATCAGCGCCGGGTCAACGAAGATCTCGTTGGCGCCTTCCTGCAAGCTCTTGAGCGTCCGCTCCAGGGTATTCATCGCCATCCATGGGCAGTGTGCGCAACTGCGGCATGCCGCGCCGTTACCGGCAGTAGGGGCCTCGATGAAGACCTTGTCCGGGCACAACTGCTGCATCTTGTAGAAAATGCCGCGGTCGGTGGCGACGATCAGCGTTTTGTTCGGCAGGGTCTGGGCTGCGGCGATCAACTGACTGGTGGAACCCACCGCATCCGCCAGCTCGATCACCGAGGTCGGCGACTCCGGGTGCACCAGGATCGCGGCGTCCGGGTACAACGCCTTCATGTCCTCCAGCTGCTTGGACTTGAACTCTTCGTGGACGATACAGGCGCCGTCCCAGAGCAGCATGTCGGCGCCGGTCTTGCGCTGGATGTAGGTGCCCAGGTGCTTGTCCGGGCCCCAGATGATCGTCTCGCCGTTGTCCATCAGGCTTTCGACGATTTCCAGCGCGCAACTGGACGTCACCACCCAGTCGGCACGGGCCTTGACCGCCGCCGAGGTGTTGGCATAAACCACCACGGTGCGCTCCGGATGCTGGTCGCAGAACGCCGAGAATTCGTCCACCGGGCAACCCAGGTCCAGGGAGCAGGTGGCCTCCAGGG
The DNA here is from genome assembly GCF_014268705.1 of Pseudomonas sp. SWRI179. Classification (NCBI taxonomy): domain Bacteria; kingdom Pseudomonadati; phylum Pseudomonadota; class Gammaproteobacteria; order Pseudomonadales; family Pseudomonadaceae; genus Pseudomonas; species Pseudomonas sp. SWRI179. The sequence continues at coordinate 12,367 of NZ_JABWRA010000013.1, forward strand.
TCGGCATCAACACGCGCTTTTCGGGGTTGAGGATCTTGGCGGTCTCGCCCATGAATTTGACCCCGGCCACCACCACGGTCTTGGCCGGATGGGCATTGCCGAAGCGGGCCATTTCCAGGGAATCGGAGACACAGCCCCCGGTCTCCTCGGCCAGGGCCTGGATGATCGGGTCACAGTAGAAGTGCGCGACCAGCACCGCGTCCTGAGCCTTGAGCTCAGCGGCGATGGCGGCGCGGTACCAGGCCTCTTGCTCGGCGGTCAGCGGCTTGGGCTGCTTGGCGTCGAGGTGGGCCTGGACCAGAAGGCGTTCGGAAATTTGCGTCATGTTCGCAAGACCTGCAAGCGCGTTTAGCGCGAAAGTCGAGTATACACCCGGCTCCGGACCACTCGGGTACCGCCGGGAAAGTGGGTATCAATCAGGCACGGGACAGCGTGAAGCCGGCAAGGCTACAGAATATCCCGTCGATGCAAAAGATCATTCTGACCTGTGCCCGACCACAGAGCCGGATGCGCTCCACTGTGGCGAGGGAGCTTGCTCCCGCTGGGCTGCGAAGCGGCCCCAAAAAGGGCCGGGAACAACAGACTGGCAGATAGGATGGCAGATCTCGGGGCCGCTTCGCGGCCCAGCGGGAGCAAGCTCCCTCGCCACAAAAGCGCCCCGGTGCTCGCCTCGGGCAAGCTGACTGAAATGTAATCACCCGCTCCGCCGGCTTATGTCATCTTCTTTTCAACGCGACACTGGGGAACCGGTGTTCGCAGCGAATCGACGGACGGACTTTCATCCCATGCAAACAAAAACTTCCCGGCGAACCTTCGTAAAGGGCCTGACTGCCGGCGGCATCCTCGGCGGCCTGGGCTTGTGGCGTGCGCCGGTCTGGGCAGTCACCGGCTCGGGCCTGCCCAGCGTACTGACAGGCACCGAGTTCGACCTGTTCATCGGCGAAAGCCCGGTCAATTTCACCGGCAGCCCCCGCACCGCCCAGACCATCAACGGTGGCATCCCCGGCCCGCTGTTGCGCTGGCGTGAAGGCGACACCGTGACCCTGCGGGTACGCAATCGCTTGGAGGACACCACCTCCATCCACTGGCACGGCATCCTGCTGCCGGCCAACATGGACGGCGTTCCGGGGCTGAGTTTCAAGGGCATCGAGCCCGGCGGTATGTACGTGTATCAGTTCAAGGTCCGGCAGAACGGCACCTACTGGTACCACAGCCATTCCGGTTTCCAGGAACAGTCGGGGGTCTACGGCCCGCTGGTGATTGATGCCAGGGAACCCGAACCCTTCCAGTACGAACGGGACTACGTGGTGATGCTCACCGACTGGACCGACGAAGACCCTGGCGCCCTCCTGCGCAAGCTCAAGAAACAGTCGGACTACTACAACTACAACAAACGCACCGTTGGCGACTTCATCGACGATGTGGGCAAGAACGGCTGGGCCAGCACCGTGGCCGATCGCAAGATGTGGGCCGAGATGAAGATGAACCCCACTGACCTGGCCGATGTCAGCGGCGCCACCTACACCTACCTCATGAACGGCCAGGCGCCGGACATGAACTGGACCGGCCTGTTCAAGCCTGGCGAACGTCTGCGCCTGCGCTTTATCAACGGCTCGTCCATGAGCTATTTCGACGTGCGCATTCCCGGCTTGAAGATGACGGTGGTGGCGTCCGACGGCCAATACGTCAAGCCGGTGAGCGTCGATGAGTTGCGGATCGCCGTGGCCGAAACCTATGACGTCATCGTCGAACCGACCCAAGAGGCTTACACCTTGTTCGCTCAGTCCATGGACCGCACGGGGTATGCCCGCGGCACCCTCGCGGCCAGGGCGGGGTTGTCGGCGCCGGTGCCGCCCCTGGACCCACGCCCCTTGGTGACAATGGACGACATGGGCATGGCGGGCATGGACCACAGCGGCATGGGCGAAATGAAAGGCATGGACCATGGCTCGATGCAGGGCATGGTGGGGATGGACGACAGCGCGATGCAAGGCATGGATCACAGCCAGATGCAGGGCATGGGTGACATGGCCGGCATGGATCACGGTGCCATGCAGGGCATGGACAGCATGCTCGCGCACCCCGACACCGAGAAAGACAATCCCCTCGTGGACATGCAGGCCATGGACGCCAAGCCCAAGCTCGATGACCCAGGCATGGGGCTGCGCGATAACGGACGCAAAGTGCTGACCTACGCCGACCTGCGCAGCACCTTCCCCGACCCCGACGGCCGCGAGCCGGGCCGCACGATCGAGCTGCACCTGACCGGGCACATGGAGAAATTCGCCTGGTCGTTCAACGGCGTGAAATTCTCCGACGCCGCACCGCTGCTGCTCAAGTACGGCGAGCGACTGCGTATCGTGCTGATCAACGACACCATGATGACCCACCCTATCCACTTGCATGGCATGTGGAGCGACCTGGAGGATGAGAACGGCCAGTTCATGGTCCGCAAGCACACCATCGACGTGCCACCGGGCGCCCGGCGCAGCTACCGGGTCACCGCCGATGCGCTCGGGCGCTGGGCGTATCACTGCCATCTGCTGTATCACATGGAGATGGGCATGTTCCGTGAAGTTCGGGTGCAGGAATGAGGAAGCGACCATGACCCCTATCGTGAAATACCCCGCCCTGCCCCTGGCCATTCTTGCTTTTGGCAGCAGCCTATCGGCCTGGGCGGCGAACAATGACATGCCCGGCATGGACCACAGCCAGATGCAGGGTATGGACCACAGCCAGATGCAAGGCATGGAATCCATGCAACCGGCGCCGACCAGCAGCCGCACGCCGATCCCGGCACTGACCGCCGCCGACCGCGCCGCCGTCTACGAGGATCATGGCGGACACGCGGTGCACGACAGCGCCATCCATTCGTTTTTCCTCATCGACCAACTGGAATGGCAGGACGCCGATGACGGCAGCGCCCTGAGCTGGGACGCCTCCGGCTGGATCGGTGGCGACATCGACCGTTTGTGGCTGCGCTCCGAAGGTGAACGCCTCAATGGCAAGACCGAAGAAGCCGAATTGCAGGCGTTGTGGGGCCACGCCATCAGTCCTTGGTGGGACGTGGTGGCCGGCGTGCGCCAGGACTTCAAGCCGGGCGATTCGCAAACCTGGGCCGCCTTCGGCGTGCAGGGCATGGCCCTGTACAACTTCGAGGCCGAGGCCACCGCGTTCATCGGCGAAGGTGGCCAGAGCGCGGCGCGCCTGGAAGGCGACTACGACATCTTGTTGACCAATCGGTTGATCCTGCAGCCCACCGCCGAAGCCAACTTCTATGGCAAGAACGATCCCGCCCGTGGCGTCGGCTCGGGCTTGTCGGACACCGAACTCGGCGTGCGGCTGCGCTACGAAATACGCCGGGAATTCGCGCCCTACATTGGCGTCACCTGGAATCGGGTCTACGGCAACACCGCCGACTACGTCCGAGAAGAGGGCGAAGACCGCAGCGAAGCCCGCCTGGTGCTGGGCCTGCGCCTGTGGTTCTGATCTGTTTCACTAAAAACTAAAAACCAAGTTGTAGGAGTCCTTGCATGTCAGTCATCAAAACCGCTGTTGTATTGTCCGTTGGCCTGTTGCTCAGTGGCCTGGCCCAGGCTCATCCAAAACTGCTGTCCTCCACCCCGGCCGAAGGTGCCGAAGGGGCGGCACCGGCAAAGATCGAGCTGCACTTTTCCGAAAACCTGCTGACCAAGTTTTCCGGCGCCAAGCTGATGATGACCGCGATGCCGGGCATGGCAGCGCATTCGCCCATGCCGATGCCGGCCAAGGTGTCCGGCAGCGATGATCCGAAAACCATGGTCATCACGCCGAATGCCCCTCTCACCGCGGGCAGCTATCAGGTCCAGTGGCGCGCGGTGTCGTCCGACACGCACCCGATCACCGGCAACGTCACATTCAAGGTGAAGTGAGTTGATGAGCGACTCGATCAACATCGCGCTGCGCTTTGCCCTGTACCTGGATTTGATGTTGCTGTTCGGCCTGGCCGCGTTTGGCCTGTATAGCCTGCGAGGCCAGGAGCGGAGGTCGGGTGCGCAGTTGCCTTTCGCGCCACTGCTGCTGGCCACGGCAGTGCTGGGTGGGTTGCTCTCCCTGGCCGCCATGGCGTGCATGGCCTGGGCCATGAGCGGTGTTACGGCGTGGGTCGAGCTGTGGCCGCACATTGAAATGATGGTCGTGGAGACCGACCTCGGCATGGCCTGGACCCTACGCATGGCGGCGTTGCTGCTGGCCGGTGTCGCCGTGACGCTCAATCAGCGTTGGCCGACCACCAGCCTCGGCCTGGTCGCGCTGGGCGGAGCCGTGGCACTGGCGACGCTGGCCTGGGCAGGCCACGGCGCGATGGATGAAGGGACACGCCGCAACTGGCATTTCATCACCGACTTTATGCACCTATGGGCGGCGGGTGGCTGGGTCGGTGCCCTGGCTGCGTTTGCCCTGCTACTGCGCCAGGCCGAACCACAACTGGCGGTGCTGGCCCGGACATTGATCGGGTTTGAAACCGCCGGGGCGGTGATCGTGGTGGTTATCAGTGTGACGGGGGTGGTCAACTACCTGTTCATCGTTGGCCCAAGCATCGTCGGGGTGCTCGACAGCCTTTACGGTCAATTGCTGGCGCTCAAACTTATTTTGTTCACGGCCATGCTGGTGTTCGCCGCGTTGAACCGATTTCACCTGAGCCCACTCCTGGAAAATGCCCGGCGAAGCGGCGAACACCGGGTCGCGGTGAATGCCCTGCGGCGCAGCATGGTCCTGGAGTTCTCCGTGGCGGTGGTCATCCTGGGGTTGGTGGCTTGGTTGGGGACGTTGAGCCCGGGGATGGAATGACCGGCACTCAATCCGTGGCGAGGGAGCTTGCTCCCGCTGGGGTGCGAAGCGCCCCCAAAACCTGAGCACTCGGTGTTTGGTCGCTCCCACGCTGGGCCTGTGGTGAACACAAGCCTCATGAACACCGCAGGAGCGTGGGAATGATCGATATCCTTAGGTCTGCTATCGCAGCCCAGCGGGAGCAAGCTCCCTCGCCACAAAAACCGGGTGGGCGGCATTTAATTATTCGATAAGCCCTGCCAGTTTTCAGTTTGCCCATCGCTAGGTGCCCTGGCCTAAATGAAGCTTTATCCAGCCAAGGCCCTGTCATGGAAAACGTTCGAACCTCAAGCACCCATGCCGTCTGGCTAATGGTCAGCATCGTGTGGGTGGCGCTGAACCTGCGGCCTTCGATGGCCGCCGTCGGGCCGCTGTTATCCGCCATTCGCGGGGAGGTCCCGCTGAGCTTCAGCACCGCTTCGCTGTTGACCATGTTGCCGGTCATGGCGATGGGCCTGGCGATGTTCCTGGGCATGCGCATCGCCCTGCGCATCGGCGAGCACCGCACCATCGTGCTGTCGCTGTTGATCATCGGTATCGCCACCGCATCGCGCTTGTACCTGGACAGCGCCGCCGAACTGATCGTCAGCGCGGTGTTGGCCGGGCTCGGCATCGCGTTGATCCAGGCGGTGATGCCGGCCCTGATCAAGTCGCGCTACGCCGACAACGTCTCGCTGTTCATGGGTTTGTATGTCACGTCGATCATGGGCGGGGCGGCGCTTGCCGCATCGTTTTCGCCGTTTGTCCTGTCGCAAACTGGCAGCTGGCGCATCGGCCTGGCGATCTGGGCACTGTTGGCATTGATCGCACTGGGTTGCTGGTACGCCCAGCGTGCAGCCGTGACCCCGTTGCCCGGAGCGCCTGTGCGGCAGCAAGCGTCATTCTTCAGCAATTCCCGAGCTTGGCTGCTGGCGATTTTCTTCGGCCTGGGCACCGCCTCCTACACCTGTGTACTGGCCTGGCTGGCCCCGTACTATGTGGAGAAGGGCTGGAGCGAACAACATGCGGGCCTGCTGTTGGGGTTCCTCACGGCCATGGAAGTGCTGTCCGGCCTCGTCACTCCGGCGATTGCCAACCGCAGCCGGGATAAACGCTGGGTCCTCACCGGCCTGCTGGCCCTGATCATCGGCGGCTTCTGCGGCCTGATCCTCAGCCCGGAACGTTTCAGCCTGTTGTGGCCCTGCCTGTTGGGCCTGGGCATCGGCGGCCTGTTCCCAATGAGCTTGATCGTCTCCCTCGACCACTTGGATAACCCGCGACGGGCCGGTGGCCTGACCGCGTTCGTGCAAGGCATTGGCTACCTGATCGCCGGGCTCTCGCCATTGATTGCCGGGGTGATTCGCGATCAGTCGGGCAGCTTCGAATGGGCCTGGTGGTCACTCACTGCCGTCATGGCGTTGATGCTCCTGATGGTCCTGCGCTTCGATCCCAAGCAATACGCGCGGCATATAGACTAGGCCCTGCACCTGACTGAAAGATAAAAGCCCCAGGCTCCTGTATAAATGGGGACTTTCGCCAGGACAAAGAGAGACGCAGGGATGACGCCGAGAATAGCTGATGCTGGTCAGTAACCTGCTCAGAAAGCTGGACATGCAAGACCTGATGGTTTTTGTAGCGGTGTACGAACAAGGCAGCGTCACCCAGGTCGCCGAGGCCCTATGCGTCAGCCAGTCAACCGTGAGCTACTGCCTGAGGACACTGCGCACCAGCTTCCAAGAGGAGCTGTTCATCAATACCCGCTCCGGCATGCGCCCCACTCATAAAGCCACCGCCATGTACGGCCAGATACTGGGGGTTCTAGAGGCAATCAATCAATGCCATTCCGGTTTCCGGACATTCGATCCGAATCAGGAAGAAATCACCTTCAACCTCTGTGCGCCGGAATACTTCGAACTGCTGATCTTGCCCAAATTGGTCAAACGCTTCATCGGCAAGCGCTTTGCGGTGGTCATCAACACGACGAAATTTCATCGGGATATTCCGGTTGATGCACTGCGGGACGATCGCTTCGATCTTGTCGTCTGTTTCGGGCCGCACTTCCATGGCGACGTCAAGGGCCTGCGCTCGCAGGTGCTGCTCGAAGACGAGTTGGTGTGCGTGCTCGATAAAAGTTTCCCAGGGCCGCAAGAAAACTTCAGCCTGGAAGCGTTTGCCGCCCGCCAGCACGTATTTCCAACACCGTGGACGTCTGACACCAACATGATCGATGGCTGGCTCGCCCGACAGGGTTATAGCCGCAAGATAGTCGCAAGAGCCAACAGCTACGTAGCAGCGTTGAACCTGATCGCTGGAACCGACTTCGTCCTGACATTGCCTCGGCGTATCCAGGCATTGATTTGCGATCAAGCACGATTCGGCGAACACCCGCCACCCGCGGGCTTACCGAACTTTACCCTGGAGATGGTATGGAGCGAGAAAGCGAGCCAGGACAGCGCCAACATCTGGCTTCGCGAGCAGATCATGCAAGTATGCGCCGAGGAGGGCCTGCTCTGAGCCCCACTTCGGTGGGTGCAATGCCGTTCACTTAAGAACAATGATGACCCTGTGGCGAGGGAGCTTGCTCCCGCTCGGCTGCGAAGCAGTCGTAAACCGGCGGGTGCGGTGTCTGATACGCCGCACTTGGCAGGTTTTGGGGCCGCTTCGCGGCCCAGCGGGAGCAAGCTCCCTCGCCACGGGTTTGCCGATTGCCTTAAGTGAACAGCATTGACTTCGGAGAGTGGGCTTTTTCATGGGCAAAAAAAAAATCCGGAAATCCTCACTTTCGTGGGCCTTCCAGACTTTTAAAACAGCAAAAAATGGTGGGTCGTGTGGGATTCGAACCTACGACCAATTGGTTAAAAGCCAACTGCTCTACCAACTGAGCTAACGACCCGCTGTGTGGTGGCGCGTATAATACTGATTTCTAAGGACTATTCAACACTTAATTTGAAATAAATCAAAAATAACGGGTTGGATCGCTCACACCCGCCGCCGCAAAGCCTTCTGCACGCAGGCGGCAGCTGTCGCATTTGCCACAAGCGCGGCCCTGATCGTCGGCCTGATAGCAGGAAACGGTGAGTCCGTAGTCCACGCCAAGCTTCACGCCCGCCTTGACGATGTCGGCCTTGCTCAGATTCTGCAACGGCGCCTGGATGCGGAAACCCTGCCCTTCCACACCGGCCTTGGTGGCCAGGTTGGCCATGCGTTCGAACGCTTCGACGAACTCCGGGCGGCAGTCCGGGTAGCCGGAGTAATCCACGGCATTGACGCCAATGAAAATATCGCGGGCGCCCAGCACTTCCGCCCAGCCCAGCGCCAAGGACAGGAACACCGTGTTACGCGCCGGCACATAGGTCACCGGAATGCCTTCACTTGGTGCCTCGGGCACGTCGATGGAGCTGTCGGTCAGGGCCGAACCGCCGATACCGTTGAGGTTCAGGCCGATGACTTTGTGTTCCACTGCGCCCAAGTCCCGGGCCACCCGCTCGGCGGCGTGCAGCTCGGCGCGGTGGCGCTGGCCATAGTCGAAACTCATGGTGTAGCAGCGATAACCCTCGGCACGGGCCATGGCCACGACCGTGGCCGAATCCAGGCCACCGGACAACAGGATGACCGCACGTTTTTCAGCCATGTTCGTATGTTCAGTCATCTCAGCGCCCCGGCTCGTCGTTCCAAAGATATTTATGCAGCTGCAATTGCAGGCGCACCGGCAAGTTATCCGCCACCACCCAATCCGCCAGACCCCGGGCGCTCAAATCGTGATGACTCGGCGATAGCAACACTTCGCCAGCCCGCTGATCGAGCCCGTACTGGATCAACTTGGACACGGCCCAGTCGTAATCCTCTCGCGAACAGATCACGAACTTGACCTGGTCGTTGGGCGTCAGCAGTTCGATATTTTCGTAACGGTTGCGATGCGCTTCCTTGGAGCCTGGGGTTTTCAGGTCCACGACGCGACTGACGCGCGGGTCGACGGCCGAGATATCCAGGGCGCCGCTGGTTTCCAGCGAAACCTCGTAACCGGCATCGCACAATTGCTTGAGCAAGGGGATGGCGTTGGGTTGCGCCAAGGGCTCGCCGCCCGTGACACAGACATAACGCGGACGATAACTGGCCACTTGCTCCAGGATATCGTCGAGGGATCGCACGGTGCCGCCGCTGAAGGCGTAGGCGCTGTCACAGTATTGGCAACGCAACGGACAACCGGTGAGGCGCACGAATACCGTGGGCAGCCCAGCCGTTCGCGTTTCACCCTGCAACGAGTAAAAAACTTCGGTGATTCTCAATGTGTCTTGCATAGTCGCCACGGGCGTAACAGCTAAACAGGCTGTCCGCCTCCGTCAGGCACTTCAAGGAACCCCGCCAACGCGCAGATCCCAAAAAGCGTGTTTCAGAAAAAGGGCGTGAATTCTAACGAAAAAACCCGCGACAGGCGCGGGTTTCTTCAAAACAGCTCAAGCCGGCTTACATGCGTTGCAGATCACGCTGGGCCAACTGGGCGGCGGATGTCCCCGGGTACTGGGCCACCACCTGCTGCAGAATGCCTTTCACCTTGTCGGTGTGACCAAGGCGGCGCTCTACGTCAGCCAGCTTGTACAGCGAATCCGGCACCTTGGCGTGCTTGGGATACAGTTGCGAGACCTTGGCGAACGCCTGGCCGGCACCTTGCAGGTCGCCCTTGGCCAGGTTCACTTCGCCCAGCCAGTATTGGGCATTGCCCGCGTACTGGCTGTTTGGGTATTTGCGCAGGAAAGCGGCAAAGGCCTGGCTGGCCTTGTCGAAATCCTTGGCCTTGATCAGGTCGAAGGCAGCATCGTAATAGAGCTTTTCCTTCGCCGGATCAGCCGGTTCGCCACCGGCGGCAGGTGCTGCCGGAGCGGCTGCCCCCGCGCCTGCGGCTGCACCGGGGGCGTTCAAGTCGCCACCGGCAGGAGAATTCTCAGGAGTCGCGGCAGGTGCAACGCCGGTTCCTATGCGCCGATCAAGATCCTGGTATCGCTCCAGGCTTTCCTGCTTCATGCGCGAGATATCATTTTGCAGTTCTTCGATCACACCTTGTTGGCGCGAGATCTGATCCTGCATTTGCTGCAGTTGGTTGAACAGCTGGCCCTGTGCCGAGACAGGGGTCGAAACCCCTCCCCCGGCATAGGCGCCGTTCGTACCGTAACCTGCAGGCGGATAGCTGCTCCCGCTATTGTTATAGCCGGCATCGTTATCGACCACAGGAACCGCAGCCCACGCCGCAAGCGGCGCGAGGCTGAGAGCCAGAACAGTTACAGCACGACGGCACGTTCGCATGACGAATTACTTACGCAGTTCGACGCGACGGTTTTGAGCCCAGGACTGCTCGTCGTTGCCGGTAGCAACTGGACGCTCTTCGCCGTAGGAAACCAGTTCCAGCTGAGCTGGGGAAACACCTTGCAGTACCAGGTAGCGTTGAACGGCTTTCGCACGACGCTCGCCCAGTGCCATGTTGTACTCACGAGTACCACGTTCGTCGGTGTTGCCTTCCAGAACAACGCGAGCGCCGTTCGACTTCAGGTCTTTGGCGTGAACGTCCAGAGCGCGCATGGCTTCTGGCTTCAGGTCCGAGCTGTCGTATTCGAAGTAGAAGGTGGTGATTGCGCGCAGAGCAGCTTCTTCGCTCAGGGAGCCGTCAACTGCACCGGTGTTAGCGCCGTAACCAGCGTTTGGATCAACAGCGCCTTCACCGGCATTGTCGCCGCCTTTGGACGAGCAACCTACAGCTACAGCCATGGCCAGAGCCAGCGCAGCAAATTTACCAAACTTCAGCATTTCCATCGTGAAACTCCTAATGAACCCCAGTGTGTTAAGTAAAACGTATTGCGCCGCGTCAGTTCAGGTAAGGGGACCAGGACGGTTCTCTGACTTCGCCTTGAGCGGTAGGAAGCGGGAGCCTCACGCGTCCATTAATGGACACGAGCATCAAGACTCCCCGGCCCTGCTGGCGGGTGGCGTAGATTACCATGGTGCCGTTGGGCGCAACAGTAGGTGACTCGTCCAGAGTGCTATCAGTGAGGATTTTTACGCTACCGCGCTGCAAATCCTGGGCCGCCACCTTGAAATTGGTGAAACCATCCTGGCGATGGATCATCACCAGGGTCTTTTCGTCCGCCGACAGTTTAGGGTTGGCGTTGTAGTTACCGACGAAGGTTACGCGTTCGGCACCGCCGCCACCGGCACTGGTCTTGTAGATTTGTGGCTTGCCGCCGCGGTCGGAGGTGAAGTAGATGGTCGAGCCATCCTTGCCCCAGAACGGTTCGGTGTTGATGCCCGGGCCGTTGGTGACGCGGGAGATCGAACGCGAAGCCAGGTTCATCACGTAGACGTCCGGGTTACCGTCCTTGGACAGCACGAACGCCAGGCGCGAACCGTCCGGCGACCAGGCTGGCGCGCCGTTCAGGCCTTCGAAGTTGGTGATCTGCTCACGACGACCGGTGTCGATGTGCTGCACGAAAATGCGCGGACGCTTCTGTTCGAACGAGACATAGGCGATGCGCTTGCCATCGGGGGCGAAGCGCGGCGACAGGATCGGCTCGCGCGATTGCAACAGGGTCACCGCACGCGCGCCGTCGTAGTCGGAACGCTGCAGGGTGTAGCGGGTGTTGTTCTCGGAGAAGCGCTCGGCCGTCACATAGAGCATGCGCGTGGAGAACGCGCCCTTGATGCCGGTGAGTTTTTCGAACGACTGGTCGGCGATGTAGTGCGACATGTCGCGCAACTGGTCGACGCTGCCCGACACGCTGCCGGTCAGCACTTGCTGCTCGGTGGCGACGTTGAACAGGGCGTACTGCACCTGCAGGCGACCGCCGGCCGGAACGATGCTGCCGACCATGATGTACTGGGCGCCCAGGGCCTTCCAGTCACGGTAGATGACTTCGCTGGCCTGGGTTGGCAGGCTGATCATGTTCTGCTTCGGAATCGGCGCGTAGTAACCCGAGTTGCGCAGGTCGTTGCCGATGATTTCCGCCATGTCGTCCGGCAGCACGTTACCGCCCTGCCAGCCGAACGGTACGACGGCGATCGGGGTGGCCCGGTCGCTGCCGCTGGTGACCAGGATGTTCTTTTCCTCTGCTACCGCTATCCCTGCCAGGCAGCAGATAACGACCAGCATTGATCGAAGAAGGTTTCTCACAAGGCTAGATCCTCAGGTGTGAATGTCATCTTGAATGAACGATAGGGAGCAAAGTCGCTCGGCTTCATTCCTTGCATTTCCGTCAAACGCCCAATGTTCTTGACCGCCGCGACCGCCGAAGCGTCGAACGGACCGTCACCACTGGACTTGGCGACGCTGACCGAGGTAACCGTACCGTCGGGCAACATGCCGATTTGCAATACTACCGTCATGCCTTTGCGTGCCGAAGGTGGACGAGCCCAGCCTTCCGCCGCTCGGGCGCGAATCAGATCATCGTAGCTGCCGGCGACTTCATCGCCCTGCTCATCGGCCAAGGCCTGCTGGCGCTCCGGCGTGTCGGAAAGCAAATCTGCCAAGGCCTGGGCCTTTTTGTCTTCGGCGGATTTACGCGCTGCGTCCTGGGCCTTTTTCTTGGCGGCGTCGGCGGCGGCTTTCTTCTTCGCGTCTTCGGCGACTTTCTTTTTCGCCTCTTCAGCTTCAGCTTTCTTCTTGGCGTCTTCGGCCGCTTTTTTCTTGGCGTCCTCGACGATCTTTTTCTTCGCTTCTTCAGCGGCCGCTTTCTTGGCCTCTTCTTCAGCGGCTTTCTTGGCTTCTTCTTCGGCTTTCTTCTTGGCTATATCAGCCAATTGTTTCTCTTCTGCCTTTTTGGCCTCGGCGGTTTTCTTCGCTTCGTCGGCTTTCTTGGCTTCGTCAGCCTTTTTCGCCTCGTCCGCTTTCTTCGCCTCATCGGCCTTCTTGGCTTCCTCGGCCTTTTGAGCCGCTTCCTCTTTCTTTTGTTCCGCGGCCTTTATCGCTTCCTGCTCGACCTTCTTCTGCTCCATTTGCTCGACTTCGGTCTGGCGCGCGGCGGATTTCTTCGCCTCACCGGCAAGCTTCTGGTTGGTCTGCGTAGTGGCCTGGCTTTTCGACTTGAGCTGGTACAACGTCGCCTGCACGATCGGCTTGGCCGGCGGTAGCTCCGGGGTCATGGCAAAACTGACGAACAGCATGCCGAACACCAGCACATGCAGGCCGATGGCCAGGACACTGGGCCAGAAGTAGCTTTCCGAGGCGGACGGCTCTCGCTGTTGCTGCATCAGGGGGCCTCGGTGATCAAGCCAACATTACCGACCCCGGCTTTCTGCAGCCCGCCCATGGCGCCCATCACGGCACCGTAGTCGACAGTCTTGTCGCCGCGAATGAAGACCTGGGTACGCTTGCCGTTGCCGTTACCGGCGTTGATGATCTTGGTCACCGCGTCGGTCATCTGCGGCAAGGTCATGGCCCGGTCCTGCTGCTTCTCGGTATCCACTTCGCTGCCAAGGTTCCAGTAATAGGTCTTGTCAGCCTTGATCGAAATGGTCAGTACCTGGGTGTTGTTGTCCTGCGGCAAGGCTTCGCTGGAAACCTTGGGCAGATCGACCTTCACGCCCTGATTGAGCATGGGCGCGGTCACCATGAAGATGACCAGCAGCACCAACATCACGTCGATGTAGGGCACCACGTTCATCTCGGCAACCGGCTTGCGCTTTTTTCGGGCTCGAGCGATTAAAGCCATTGGGAAATACCTGCTTATTCTTCGCTGGTGTGCACTTTGCGGTGCAGGATCGCCTGGAATTCATCGGCGAAGGTGTAGTAACGGCTGGTCAGCGTTTCGCTGCGGGCAGCGAAGCGGTTGTAGGCGATAACGGCCGGGATCGCCGCGAACAGGCCGATGGCGGTGGCGATCAGTGCCTCGGCAATACCTGGGGCCACGGTGGCCAGGGTCGCTTGCTGGGCGGATGCCAGGCCACGGAAGGAGTTCATGATCCCCCACACGGTACCGAACAGGCCGATGTACGGGCTGACCGAACCCACGGTCGCCAGGAACGGCAGGCCCTGTTCGAGTTTCTCTTCTTCGCGGGAGATGGCGACGCGCATGGCACGGGCCACGCCTTCCATGACCGCTTCAGGATCCACACCGGGCTGCTGGCGCAGGCGGGAGAACTCCTTGAAGCCGGCACGGAAGATCTGCTCGACGCCCGAATCCGGGTCCGGGTTGCTGCCGGCCTGGCGATACAGCTTGGACAGGTCGATGCCGGACCAGAAGCGCTCTTCGAAGCTCTCCAGGGCACGGCGACCGGCGCGCAGCATGTTGCTGCGCTGAAAGATCATGATCCATGAGGTCACCGATGCGGCTACCAGGGTCAGCATTACCAGTTGCACCACGACGCTGGCATTGCTGACCAGGCTCCACATGGAGGAATGGTCGACGACGTTAGCTTCCACGCTTTATCTCCTGCTCTGAGTGTGTACCCGCGCCGCTCACGCCGGCAAAGGCCGCGCGTAGAGCTTCGGGAATGGCCCGGGGTTTCAAACTATGGGTGCGCACACAGGCCACCAAAAACTGCCCTTCGCAGAGCAGCACGTTATCCGTAGCCCGCCTGACCTGCTGCTTGAAGCGCAGGCTGACACGGTTCAATTCGATGACATCGGCACTTACCATCAGCTCGTCGTCCAGTCGCGCCGGCGCGTGGTAGCGCGCTTCGCTGGAATGCACGACGAATAACAGGTCCTCCCCTGCCAGCGCGGATTGGGCAAAACCCAGTTCCCGCAGCCGTTCGGTTCGAGCCCGTTCCATAAACTTGAGGTAATTGACGTAGTAGACGATGCCGCCAGCATCGGTGTCCTCGTAATAAACGCGACAGCGATGTGCGAACGACTCCAGCCCGTTTTGCGCGCGCATACTCTAGTGCTTACTCCTCAGGTTGCCAATCGGCCAGGCAACTGTTTTTTCATTCTCGAACGCATTGACGCTCCAGGCGTCGTCTGGGACAGCACGAACTGGAAAAAAGTCGGCATTCGGAGCTCGTTCAATCGTCCACGGCATCGAGGAATTCGTCTACCACCGGCATCTCGCCCATTCGTGTCGGGATGTTTAAGCCAAAATGCAGGTAGGCATGGCGGGTCACCACGCGCCCGCGTGGGGTGCGCATGATGTAGCCCTGCTGGATCAGGTAAGGCTCCAACACATCCTCAATGGTGTGGCGTTCTTCGCTGATGGCCGCCGCCAGGCTGTCCACGCCCACTGGGCCACCGTCAAACTTCTCGATCATGGTCAGCAGCAGGCGCCGGTCCTGGTGGTCGAAACCCCGCTCGTCGATGTCCAGCAGGTTCAACGCCAGGTCGGCAATCGGCTTGGTGATGTGGCCCTTGGCCCGGACTTCGGCAAAATCCCGCACCCGACGCAGCAGGCGGTTGGCGATCCGCGGCGTACCCCGGGCACGCCGGGCAATTTCATAGGCCCCGTCGGGGTCCAGTGGCAGCCCGAGGATGCCCGCCGAGCGGCTGACGATCGTCGCCAGGTCGGCGTTGTTATAGAACTCCAGGCGCTGGACGATACCGAAACGGTCCCGCAGCGGGTTGGTCAGCATGCCGGCGCGGGTGGTGGCGCCGACCAGGGTGAACGGCGGCAGGTCGAGCTTGATGGAGCGCGCCGCCGGCCCTTCGCCGATCATGATGTCGAGCTGGAAGTCTTCCATGGCCGGGTATAGCACTTCTTCGACGATCGGCGACAGCCGATGGATTTCGTCGATGAACAACACGTCATGAGGCTCAAGGTTGGTCAACAGCGCCGCCAGGTCGCCCGGCCGCTCGAGCACCGGCCCCGATGTGCTCTTGATCGAGACGCCCATTTCCTGGGCAATGATATTGGCCAGGGTGGTCTTGCCCAGGCCCGGCGGGCCGAAGATCAAGGTGTGGTCCAGCGATTCGCTGCGCCCACGGGCGGCCTGGATGAACAGCTCCATCTGCTCGCGCACGGTCGGCTGGCCGATGTAGTCGGCCAGGCTGACAGGACGAATCGCGCGATCCTGGATTTCCTCGCGGTCACGGGGCGCGCCCGTGGCGGCGATCAGACGGTCAGCTTCAATCACTTAAATCATTCCCTTCAGGGCACGGCGAATCATGTCTTCAGTGCTCAGGCCTTTTTCCTTGATGGCGGAAATCGCCTTGCTGGCTTCCTGAGGCTTGTAGCCCAGGGAGATCAGCGCGGTGACCGCATCGTTTTCGGCGCTGACCGCTGGCACCGGCGCATCCGGCTGGTTCGGCACCAGGGCGAACATGGCCGGCACCGCCTCCCAGGCCTTGAAGCGGTCCTTGAGCTCGACCAGCAGGCGCTCGGCGGTTTTCTTGCCCACCCCCGGCACCTTGGTCAGGGCCGAGGTGTCCTGGGACTGCACGCAACGCACCAGTTCGTCGACTTCCAGGCTCGACATCAAGGCCAGGGCCAGTTTCGGACCGACGCCATTGAGACGGATCAGCTCGCGGAAAAAATCCCGCTCACGCTTGCCGACGAAACCATAGAGTAACTGCGCATCCTCGCGCACGACCAAATGGGTGTGCAGGGTCAGCGGCTCGCCGACCGACGGCAAGCGATACAGCGTGGTCATGGGCACTTCCAGCTCATAGCCCAGGCCGTTCACATCGAGAATCAGGTGCGGCGGCTGTTTTTCAGCCAGGGTGCCGCGCAAGCGTCCAATCACGTTTCAGATCCTTGGGCGTTGGCCAGCCCCCAGGCTGGCGAGTAACAACACGAGCATTCAGGCCGACGATACAGGCGCAACGGGCTCGGGTTCATGAATGAAGCGCTGATGCTATCAGAGACGCAGGCGCCCGCCACGACTGCGTGCGGTTCCCAGGCCATGGGGCAACAGACTGGAACGGGTGTGGGCATGGCAAATGGCGATGGCCAGGGCGTCGGAAGCATCGATCTGTGGCTTACTGACCAGCTTCAACAGGTGCATCACCATCATTTGCACCTGTTCCTTGTTCGCCGCCCCAGTGCCGACGACCGCCTGCTTGACCTGGGTCGCGGTGTACTCGGCGATCTCCAGGTTTTCCTCGGCGCCCGCCACGATGGCCGCCCCCCGGGCCTGCCCCAGCTTCAGGGCCGAATCGGCGTTGCGCGCCATGAAGACCCGCTCGATGCCCATGGTCACCGGGCCGTAGGTCTGGATGACTTCGCGCACGCCGCGATAAACGATCTGCAAGCGCTCGTGCAGCTCACCCGCCCCGGTGCGGATGCAACCAGAGGCGACGTACACGCAGCCGCGCCCGGTATCGCGAACCACACCGTAGCCGGTGATGCGCGAACCAGGATCGATACCAAGGATTAAAGTCATAGCGCCTGCGGCTTAAAGAGGGATACCTGGACCTGTGGGAGCGGGCTTGCTCGCGAAGGCGGTGTGTCATTCAACATTTTTGTTATCTGACACACCGCCTTCGCGAGCAAGCCCGCTCCCACCCTGGTACTCATGCTATCGGATAAGAGAATATCAACCGAGCTGTTCAGCCACCGACTCCGGAATATCAGCGTTGGAATAAACGTTCTGCACGTCATCCAGGTCTTCCAGCATGTCGATCAGCTTGAGTACCTTTTCGGCCCCTTCCAGGTCCAGTTCGGCGCTGGTGGTCGGCTGCATGACGATTTCCGCATCGGCAGGCTTGAAACCAGCCGCCTCCAAGGCGTTGCGCACGGCATAGAAGCTGGCGAACGAAGTGAACACGTCGAACGAACCGTCTTCATGGCTGACCACGTCATCGGCGTCGGCCTCCAGGGCCGCCTCCGTCAGGGCATCCTCATCGAGGCCCGGGGCGAAACTGATCTGCCCCTTGCGTTCGAACAGATAGGCCACCGAGCCATCGGTGCCGAGGTTGCCACCGCATTTGCTGAATGCATGACGCACGGCGGCGGCGGTACGGTTGCGGTTGTCGGTCATGCATTCGACCATCACCGCCACGCCGCCCGGGCCGTAACCTTCGTAGGTCAGCTCTTCAACGTTATCCGCCTCGGTTGCACCGGCGCCACGGGCAATGGCCCGGTCGATGATGTCGCGGCTCATGTTGGCACCCAAGGCCTTGTCCAGGGCCAGGCGCAGGCGCGGGTTGGAACCCGGGTCGCCGCCACCCTGGCGGGCCGCGACCGTCAGCTCACGGATCCACTTGGTGAAGATCTTGCCTCTCTTGGCATCCTGACGTTCTTTGCGGTGCTTGATGTTCGCCCACTTGGAATGACCTGCCATAACTCGCTCCGTTTCTTTTTGGAACATTGCCCGCCCTGCGCGTGCGCAGTGGCCGACAATCAGAAATATCGACGCCAATGAAAAGGCGCATCCGAAGATGCGCCCTCTCAGGTGCCAGCCTTACTCAGCCTTTGGCTGTTCCCGCAGGCGGATGTGCAACTCGCGCAACGCCTTGGCGTCCACCACGCCCGGCGCCTGGGTCATGACATCGGCCGCGCTCTGGGTTTTCGGGAACGCGATCACTTCACGGATCGACTGGGCGCCGGTCATCAGCATCACCAGGCGATCCAGGCCGAAGGCCAGGCCACCGTGGGGCGGTGCACCAAACTTCAGGGCGTCCAGCAGGAAGCCGAACTTCTCTTCCTGTTCAGCTTCATCGATACCCAACAGACGGAACACCGCCTGTTGCATTTCCTTGCGATGGATACGGATCGAACCGCCACCCAGCTCGGTGCCGTTCAGGACCATGTCGTAGGCGCGCGACAACGCGGTGGCCGGGTTGGCCTCCAGCTCTTGCGGCGAGCACTTCGGCGCAGTGAACGGGTGGTGCAGCGCGGAGAAGCTGCCATCGTCGTTTTCTTCGAACATCGGGAAATCAACGACCCACATAGGGGCCCACTCGCAAGTCAGCAGCTTCAGGTCGTGGCCCAGCTTGATGCGCAGCGCACCCAGGGCTTCGCTGACGATCTTGGCCTTGTCGGCGCCGAAGAAGACGATGTCACCGTCAACCGCACCGACGCGATCGAGGATCACGTTGAGATTGTCTTGCGGGATGTTTTTCACGATCGGCGATTGCAGGCCATCAACACCCGCGGCGCGCTCGTTGACCTTGATGTAGGCCAGGCCCTTGGCACCGTAGATGCCGACAAACTTGGTGTAGTCGTCGATCTGCTTGCGCGGCATGCTGGCGCCGCCTGGAACACGCAGGGCCGCGATACGGCATTTCGGGTCGTTGGCCGGGCCGCTGAACACCTTGAATTCGACGTCCTTGAGCTGATCGGCCACATCCACCAGTTCCAGCGGGTTACGCAGGTCCGGCTTGTCGGAACCGTAGCGACGCATGGCCTCTTCGAAGGTCATGTGCGGGAACTCGCCGAACTCCAGGCCCAGCACTTCCTTGAACAGGTTGCGGATCATGCCCTCGGTCAGGCCCATGATGTCCTTTTCGTCGAGGAAGCTGGTCTCGATGTCGATCTGAGTGAACTCAGGCTGACGGTCGGCACGCAGGTCTTCGTCGCGGAAGCACTTGGCGATCTGGTAGTAGCGATCGAACCCAGCCACCATCAGCAGTTGCTTGAACAGCTGTGGCGATTGCGGCAAGGCGAAGAAGCTGCCGGGGTGGGTACGGCTCGGCACCAGGTAGTCGCGGGCGCCTTCCGGCGTGGCGCGGGTCAGGATCGGCGTCTCGACGTCGAGGAAGCCGTTCTCGTCCAGGTAACGACGGATGCTGGTGGTCATGCGCGAACGCAGGCGCAGCTTCTCGGCCATTTCCGGGCGACGCAGGTCGATGAAGCGGTAGCGCAGGCGGGTTTCCTCGCCCACGTCGGAGTATTCGTTGAGCGGGAACGGCGGGGTTTCCGCTTCGTTGAGCACTTCCAGCTCGTAGCCCAGCACTTCGATCATGCCCGACGCCATGTTGGCGTTGCCGGCGCCGGCCGGGCGCAGGCGCACCTTGCCGGTGATCTTGACGACGTATTCGCTGCGCACGCGGTCGGCGGTGGCGAAGGTTTCAGCGCGGTCCGGATCGAACACCACCTGGGCCAGGCCTTCACGATCACGGATATCGAGGAAAATCACCCCGCCATGGTCACGGCGACGATGGACCCATCCGCAAAGAGTAACTTCCTGACCTTCCAGGCTTTCGTTCAGTTGGCCGCAATAATGGCTGCGCATCATGGTAGTGGTTTCACTTCTCGTAATTCGACATTCGGTTGGAGGCCCTGCCCGTGCAAGAACTCGCGCGTATTCAACTCAATCAGCTTTGTCGCCACCGGCCAGGTTCTTCTTGGCGCCGGTCTTGAAGTCGGTTTCATACCAGCCGGTGCCACCGAGGCGAAAACCGGGCATGGAGAGCATCTTTTTCAGTTCCGGCGCCTGGCAGGCAGGGCAGTCGACCAGCGGTGCAGCGCTGATCTTTTGAATGGCTTCCATCTGATGACCACAGGAAGCACATTGGTAGTCGTACATCGGCATGGGGTTGTCTCGGCGATCAGGTTACACGCGCAAAGGCAGGCTTTGCGGCAAAGAGCGGGATTATATCCATTAAATGCGGCCTGTGCAGCCGTAAGACCGCACAGTCATTGCCGATCCTTTTGTTCATTAAAGGCTTGCGCGACTCATCGTGGCCAGAGCTTGCTCCCGCTTGAGTGCGAAGCGCTCACAAAGAGGGCTGCTGCGCAGCCCAGCGGGAGCAAGCTCCCTCGCCACGAATGAACTCATTCCCCTGGGGGACACCGCGCTCGCAACCATTGACGGGGCTAGACCACACGATGATCCATTCCCGCCTCTTTCAAGCTGTGCACCACACAGACCACGCGCACCAACCCGCTGAAATTGCGCACCCCACCGTGACGCAGGTGCACTTCCCTGTCCACATGGGACAGCAACGTGCTGATGGAGCAGCGGTTGAGCTCGGCCATGTCGCCGAGAATATCCCAATAGACCTGCTCCAGCCGCAGACAGGTGGCGAACCCGTTCAAGCGAATGGATCGGGCCAGTGGCCGGGCCAGTTGCATATCGAACCCCCGGACGAACGGGTCGACGCTGATGGGCTGGAAACGCCCCCGCCCCCCTTCTCCGGGTACTTTTCCTTGAATCATACCGTTGACACTCCTTTGCCATACGAGCCTCTGGGTTGGAACAACCCATCCGTGGCTCTATGGAAGCTCAACGGCACCGCCAGTTCCAGACGACTTTATGACCATGGGCGTAGGACAAGCCAACAGCAGGCCGGCGACGAATTACGTCGTCCTACACGGCACGTGCAGGCAATAAGCCCCACCCCACGTCATCCCCGGCCTGGGCTTATTGGCCCTCGAGCAGCGCGCGCAGCATCCACGCGGTCTTTTCGTGGACCTGCATGCGCTGGGTCAGCAGGTCAGCGGTGGGCTCGTCGCTGACCTTGTCCAATAAAGGAAAGATGCCACGGGCCGTACGCGTCACCGCCTCCTGACCCTCGACCAGTTGTCGGATCATGTCTTCGGCGGCAGGCACGCCTTCCTCTTCCTTAATAGAAGACAGGCGCGCATACACCGAGTAGGCGCCCGGGGCCGGGAAGCCAAGGGCGCGGATTCGCTCGGCAATCAGGTCCACCGCCAAAGCCAACTCGTTGTACTGCTCCTCGAACATCAGGTGCAGGGTCCGAAACATCGGCCCTGTGACGTTCCAGTGGAAATTGTGGGTCTTGAGGTACAGCACGTAGGTGTCCGACAGCAGGCGCGAAAGCCCGTCGACGATGGACTTGCGATCTTCTTCACTGATACCGATATCAATTGCCATTGGGTTGATCTCCTGAAAGTGATGAATTCGACAAACGCCCTACCCACTCTAGTGGTTTGGCCGCCTGCGGCCTGCGACAGATCGCCAGCCCTCCAGAACCGACAAGCCAGGACCGCTCACGGTTCCGACACCCTGGGCAATTCAACGCCGCTTGCCTGGCACCTCCAAACATCGGCGCAGCTTTTCTGGCCGACGAACAGCGCGGTGCGCGCCCGTAACGGGTTTGAGAAGGCCCAAGCTTTGCTGTTAAATAGGCAGTGTGTCGCTACGCTTATTTTCCCGGGCGTAGCGCATAGGCTGATTCGGGTACGTGTCCAACGCCTCTCATTGTTTCGAAGCGAACCGTCCCCGACCCGCTCTTCCTTGTGACCTGTCTTAACCGTGAGCCAATCAAAATGTTGAAAATCGTCCACTTGCTAATGGGCGCAGCCGCCCTGCTGCTGTCCTTCATCCCTAGCCTGGGTTCCGAAGCCACACCTTACCTGCAACACCCCGATGCACTGTACCTGGCCTTTTTCGGCCTGCTCAACCTGACCCTTGCACCTGTCATCCCTTACTGGAACAAAGGTCCACGTCACCAACTGCAAAACCTGGTCAGCGCCCTGCTGGTGCTGGCCGTTGCCTTGCAAACCCTGGCCCTGCTGGCACCGATGCCGGAAATCGGCGGTCAACCGGCCATTCTGTTCAGCCTGGGCGCGGCCCTGTTCGCCGTGGCACTGCACCTGGCCGTCAGCTTCTACAAGAAGTCGTCGCCAGCCGCCGCTGCGCAGAACTACGACATGTCCAACCGCGATACCGGCACGGTGAAGTGGTTCAACACGTCCAAGGGCTTCGGCTTCATCTCCCGCGACTCCGGCGATGACATTTTCGTGCATTTCCGGGCCATTCGTGGCGAAGGCCATCGCGTCCTGGTGGAAGGCCAGCGCGTGGAATTCTCCGTGATGAACCGCGACAAGGGCCTGCAAGCCGAAGATGTGATCGCTGCGCTACCACGCCGCTGATCCAAACGAAAAAAAACCGCGATGCAGCCTGGCTGCTCGCGGTTTTTTATTGCCTGGCAATCGGAGCCCATCAGTAGTGAGGCGGCGGCGCTTCTTCCTCGAACGACTCGAATTGCCCGGCCATTTCTTCCTGGCGCTTGAGCAACGCCGCCATCTGCAGCTGCAGACGCTCGACAACGCGTTGTTGCGCCACCAGCACATCATTCAATGCCTGGATGGTGTCATCCTGAAATGCCAGACGGCTTTCCAGATCGGTTACACGCTCTTCAAGGTTCATGGTTCAGCCCTCCAGAAACTTGAAATCATCGGCCAGAGCCACTCGCAACCGTTCGCGAATGGCCGCGACCTGCCCCGCATTATACGGCTGGGCCGGATGCTTGCCCCAGACCGGCGCAGGCCAGGCGGCATCATCGCGCTTGCGCACAATGACATGCATGTGCAATTGACTGACCACGTTACCCAAGGTTGCAACGTTCATCTTGTCGGCATCGAACGAATCCTTGAGGGTTTCGGCCAGCGCCGTGGTTTCTTTCCACAGCTGCAATTGATCGATGTCATCCAACTGAAACAATTCGCTGATATTTTCTCGCCGCGGCACGAGGATGAACCACGGGTAGTTGGCGTCGTTGGACAAGAGCAAACGGCACAACGGGAAATCGCCGATAGGCAAAGTGTCTTGTTGCAGTCGTGGATCTAAGGCAAACACCGCGCGTACTCCTCGTTATCGATTCTGCCCGGCTCAGCGGCCCGCAGGCCTGCGTCGGACACAGAGGTGCAGCATACCCGCGAATGCAGGATCGATCACTGCGTAGCGCGCCCGACGCCGTTTCTTCGAGTTTTTTTCAACATACGGCATCAACCTGTGCAGCTGACGCACCAACACAGCGCAAGCGGCACGGCAATCCCCTGGAAGGACCATGCCAGGGCCCAGGCAAAGCCTCGACGCTGTAAGATTTTCGTACAACATGAAATTTTTTTGCACCAAAACAGCACAGTACGTCTACGCTCAGTGCACAAAGCATCCGTGATTTACTCACTGGGTAGGGTGAACCGGTAACGTTTTTGGTTGTCTTGCCGCATTTGCCGATGCCAAACACGGGAGCTCACACGAGTCAACCCTATTTAAAACAAGGCCTTTGGAGCCCGGTTTCATGAGGTTTCACCGCGTCAACCGGTGAAATGTGAAAAAAATGTAAACGAAATCCGGGTTTGAGCATGCTTGTTGCATTCATACTCGCACTGTCCAAGGTGCTCGCCGGAAGCGAGAACCTGCCGACACACAAATTAAAGTGGCAAGGCTGCCCACAGGAGCTTCAAACGCGGTAATGACGGACTCTTTACACCGACGCCGAAAAAAGAAAACAACATAAAAGTTGTGAATACGGTTGCGTCGGAACAGCTGAAATGCGACATGGATCGAGCCATTGGCGACAGGGTCGTAAAGAAGCTGAAAGGTTGAATGGGCAAGTATCGCCAAAGAATGTCGACGTGATATAAGTTTGCGCCGACACAAAAAGAAAGAGCCGCCCAGATAAAAAAACAGGTGGGACGGCAGTACTCTTCTAAAAACCAAAGGAGCAAATCACGATGCGCGTGATGAAGTGGAGCATGATCGCACTGGCTGTATCGGCCAGTACCTCGCAGTTCGCAATGGCGTCCTCCCAAGAGGAATCCAAGGGTTTTATTGAAGATCAGAGCTTGACCGTTCTGACCCGTGCGCTGTACATGAACCGTGATTTCAAGAACAACCCAAGCACTTCGCAAAGTTATCGTGAAGAGTCTGGTGTTGCCGCTCGTGCCATTTACGAGTCGGGCTTCACTCAAGGCACCGTTGGTGTAGGCGTTGACGGCTTCGCATTTGGCACCGTTCGCATCGATGGCGGTAGCGGTCGTGCCGGTAACGGTCTGTTCGCTCGCGACAGCGACGGCAACCTGGAAGACACACAATCGAAAGTGGGTGGCGCGGTTAAATTCCGTCTGTCCGACACCGTCCTGAAATACGGTAACCAGTTCACTACCAGCCCGGTTTTCTCCACTGACGACAGCCGTCTGCTGCCGGAAGTTGCCACTGGTACCCTGATCACCAGTAAAGAAATCAAAGGCCTGGAGCTGACCGCAGGTCGTTTCAACGCCATCAGCTCGCAAACTGGCATGGGTGATGACGGCCTTGGCCTGAAATCCGCTGACATCGTTGGCGCAACCTACCAGTTCACCGACAACTTCGTCGGTGGCGTAGCGGCTTCCGATGTTGAAGACCACTACAAAAAGAAATACCTGAACCTGAACTACACCTTGCCGATCAACGAAGATCAGTCCCTGAACTTCGACTTCAACGGTTATGACAGCCAGGACCAAGGCCAGAAGCTCAGCGGCGACGTTGACAACCGCATCTGGTCCCTCGCAGCAGCCTATGCCATCGGTGCCCACAAGTTCACCCTGGCCCACCAGCGCTCCACCGGTGATACCGGCTACGTGTACGGCGTTGACGGCGGCGGTACCATTTTCCTCGCCAACTCCATCCAGTACTCCGACTTCAACGGTCAGGACGAGCGTTCCTGGCAGGCTCGCTACGACCTGAACATGAAGACCTACGGCATTCCTGGCCTGAGCTTCATGACTCGTTACGTTACCGGTGACAACATCGAAACTGGCGGCGAAGAAGGCAAAGAGCACGAGTGGGACATCGAAACCAAGTATGTTCTGCAAAGCGGTCCAGCCAAGGACCTGTCTTTCCGTGTACGTAGCGCGTTCTACCGTGCCAACACTGCCTATAACGGCATCAACGGCAACGACAACAATGATTTCCGCGTAATCGTCGAATACCCACTGAGCATCTTGTAATTCAGTGCTAGTTTGATAGCTTCACCCGCTACAAACAAAAACCGCTCACCTGATTCCAGGTGAGCGGTTTTTTTATGCCCATTGCAATGTCAGCTTTAACGCAACTTATTAAATAGCAAGCTAACTAAATATAACCTGACTCCAGTGCCAAGTTATATTCAAGTCGTTATTGCGCCGGCCCTTCCTGAACCACCCGAATCACTCGTTGTGGAAACGGAATATCAATGCCCGCGTCCTTCAAGCGATCCCGCGCCAGCTCATTGAGCATGAACATGACGTTCCAGTAGTCCGCGGTCTTGACCCAAATACGCAACGACACCGTAATCGCACTGTCGCCCAAGGTGGAAATCACTGCTTCAGGCGCCGGATCCGCCAGCACGCGTTCATCCTTGGCCAACTCAAGCAACACTTCCCGGGCCTTTTGCAGGTCGGCCTGGTAGTCCACGCCGACATCGAACACGACTTTGCGGGTCGGCTGGCGGTTGGTGTTGGTGATGATGCCGTTGGAGAGATTACCGTTGGGTACGATGACGGTCTTGTTGTCACCGGTGCGCAACACCGTGTGGAAAATCTGGATGCTGTCGACCGTACCAGCCACGCCCTGGGCTTCGATCCAGTCACCGATGCGGAACGGACGGAACAGCAGGATCAGCACGCCACCGGCGAAGTTCGCCAGGCTGCCTTGCAAGGCCAGGCCAATCGCCAGGCCGGCGGCACCGATGGCGGCGACGAACGAAGTGGTTTCCACACCAATCATCGAAGCGACGCTAACGATCAGCAATATCTTCAGGATGATGTTGGCCAGGGTGCTGATAAACCCTTGCAGGGCCAGGTCGGCGTTACGCAGGGCCAGCAGCGCACCCAGTTTCTGCGTCACTTTGTTGATCAGCCACCAGCCGATGGCCAGGGTGATGACGGCCAGCAGCACGCGGCTGCCGTATTCCATGATCATGGGAATCCAGGTCTGGGAAGCCTTGACCAGGTTGTCCACTTCAGCGTTCAAGTCCATCTAATTCTCCTTATTCCTGTTGTACGCGGCATTGTGTGGCGAGGGAGCTTGCTCCCGCTGGGCTGCGTAGCGGCCCTATTGATGGGTGCTGCGCACCCAAGCGGGAGCAAGCTCCCTCGCCACGGTAACCGCGAAAATCCGAAATCAGTCGCGGAAATTATTGAATTGCAGGGGCATGCCGAATTCCTTGCCGCGCAGTGCCGCAATGGCTTCTTGCAAGTCGTCACGTTTCTTGCCGGTGACCCGCACCTGCTCGCCCTGAATGGCGGCTTGTACCTTGAGCTTGGCGTCCTTGATGTGAGCGACGATCTTCTTGGCCAGTTCCTTGTCGATGCCTTCCTTGAGCACGGCTTCCTGCTTCATCAACTTGCCCGAGGCATAGGCGTCCTTGACTTCAAGGCACTGCACATCGATCTTGCGCTTGACCAGCGCCAGCTTGAGGATCTCGATCATCGCCTCGAGCTGGAAGTCGGCCTCGGCGGTCAGGTTCACGGTCAGGTCTTTTTCCTTGAACTCGAAACTGCCCTTGCCCTTGAGGTCATAACGACGGTCGAGTTCCTTGACGGCGTTTTCAACCGCGTTGGTGACTTCGTGCTTGTCCAGTTCGGATACCACGTCGAATGACGGCATGTAGTGTTCTCCAAATAAAAAGGCGCGCCAGTATCAACGGCGCGCGCTTGGCTTGTGGTTAAAATCGGGCTCATTATAACGGCTCTTTTCCTGCCGACACTGCGAGCCCTCCGATGCCTGCATCAATCCGAGCAAAAAACTGATGTCGACCACTTGGCATGTCCTCGGGGCCGGCAGTCTCGGCACGTTGTGGGCCGCGCGCCTGGCCCGGGCCGGGTTGCCAGTGCGGTTGGTGCTGCGCAGCGAAGCGCGCTTGCAGGCCTACCGCAACGCCGGCGGCCTGACCCTGGTGGAACAAGGCCAGGCGCAGTGCTACCCGGTGCCGGGCGAAACGGCGGACAGCCCGGCGCCCATCAAGCGCCTGCTGCTCGCCTGCAAAGCCTACGACGCAGAAGCAGCCGTGAATTCGGTGGCCCATCGCCTGGGCGCCGAATCGGAACTGATCCTGCTACAAAACGGCCTCGGCAGCCAGGACGCGGTGGCCAACTGTGTGCCCCAGGCCCGTTGCATCAGCGCCTCCAGCACCGAAGGCGCGTTCCGCGACGGTGACTGGCGCGTGGTGTTCGCCGGCCACGGCTATACCTGGCTGGGCGACCCGGCGCACCCCGTCGCGCCGTTCTGGCTGGACGACCTGACCGCCGCCGGCATTCCCCACGAATGGAGCGCCGACATCCTCACCCGACTCTGGCGCAAGTTGGCGCTCAATTGTGCAATCAATCCACTGACCGTGCTGCATCACTGCAAGAACGGTGGCTTGCAGGAACACCGCTGCGAAGTCGCGACCTTGTGCGCGGAGCTCACTGACCTGCTCGAACGTTGCGGCCAGCCCGCGGCGGCCGAGGATTTGCAGCCGGAAGTCGAACGGGTGATCCAGGCCACGGCCGCCAATTACTCCTCGATGTACCAGGACGTCGCCAATCGGCGTCGCACCGAAATCAGCTATTTACTCGGTTACGCCTGCAAGGTCGCCCAACGCCATGAGCTGAGCGTGCCGCATCTGCAACAGCTGCGCCAGCGACTGATTGCCCACTTGGACAACCTCGGATTGCCCAGCGACTGAGCAGCGGCTACGCTGGCCTCGTGTTCCTTCTTAGCGACGAGTCTGATGCCATTGCGCCAGCGCCTTGAAAACCTCCCGGTCGGCCAGAAACTGCTGGCCGCCCTGTTGGTGTTGTTGACCACTGTCCTGCTGGTGGCCAACCTGACCTTTATCAGCGCCGCCTACTACATTTCCCAGGAAAGCATGGCGCCCCAGGCCCTGCAGACCATTGGCCGGCTGATCGCCAATCCGAGCCTGATCTCCGAGGCCCTGCAATCGCCCCAAAGTGCCCAACGCCTGCTCGACGAGCTCAACAGTTATGCACCGCTGCGGGCGGCGGCGCTGTACGACGGCCAGGGCGAGCGCCTGGCACAACTGCAACAGGGCGAAAAGCTCAAGCTGCCGGACCATTACCGCAACATACAAGCCTGGCAAGCGGGTGAGTTTCGCAGTAACAAGGTCATTACCCTGCCCCGTCCCGGCACCGAGCCTGGCCACCTGTTGCTGGTGGCCAGCAGCGAATTGCCCACGGCGTTCTACACCGGCACCCTGACCGCCAGCCTTGGCATCCTGATCTTCAGCGTGTTGCTGTGGCTGGTCATTGCCCAACAGATCAAACGCCTGATCACCCAGCCGATCCATCAGCTCGAAGAGCTGTCACGCCAGGTTACCCGCGAGGAAAACTATGCCCTGCGCGCCGCCCGGGGCAACCATGATGAAATCGGCAGCCTGGCCGAGGCGTTCAATACCATGCTGTCGCGGATCGAAGCCCGGGAACAGCAACTCAAGCGCGCGCGGGACGACTCACAGGCCGCCTACGACCAGGCCCAGGGCCTGGCGGAAGAAACCCGCCATACCAATCGCAAGCTGGAGCTGGAAGTCCAGGTGCGCAGCAAGATCGAGAAAAAACTCACGGGCTTCCAGAACTACCTCAACAGCATCATCGACTCCATGCCGTCGGCGCTGATCGCCCTCGACGAACAACTCTACGTGACCCAATGGAACCAGGAAGCCAGCGCCCTCTCCGGCACGCGCCTGGACGAGGCCTTGAACCAGCCGATCTTCCTCGCCTTCGAACCGCTCAAGCCGTACCTGCCCCAACTCAAGCAGACCGTCGAGCAACACACGGTGGCCAAGATCGAACGCGTCACCTGGACCAAGGACGACGAAGCCCGGCATTACGCCCTGACCTTCTACCCGTTGATGGGCGGCGCCGGGCGTGGCGTGGTGATCCGCATCGATGACATCACCCAGCGCCTGTCGCTGGAAGAAATGATGGTGCAATCGGAAAAAATGCTCTCGGTCGGTGGCCTCGCGGCAGGCATGGCCCATGAAATCAACAACCCCTTGGGCGCCATCCTGCACAACGTGCAGAACATCCGTCGGCGGCTGTCACCGGAATTGCCAAAGAACCTCGAACAGGCCGAGCAGTTGGGCATCGAATTGCCGGTGGTCAACCGCTACCTGGAAAGCCGCGAGATTCCGCAGTTGCTCGACGGCATCCAGCAAGCCGGCGCCCGGGCGGCGAAAATCGTCACCCACATGCTCAGTTTCAGCCGGCGCAGCACCCGGCAAATGGCGCCTTGCGACCTGCCCGCACTGATCGACCAGGCGGTGGAGATCGCCGGTAACGACTTCGACCTGGCGATCGGCTTCGACTTCAAGGGCCAGGCAATCATCCGTCAGTTCGACCCGAACCTGGGGCCGGTGCCCGGCACGGCCAACGAACTGGAACAGGTGCTGCTCAACCTGCTGAAAAACGCCGCCCAGGCGATTCATCAGCGCCAGGACGACAGCGAACCCGGGCGCATTATCCTGCGCACACGGTTGAATCCGCCGTGGGCGGAAATCCAGGTCGAGGACAACGGCATCGGCATGAGCGAGAACGTGCGCAAGCGCACCTTCGAACCCTTCTTCACCACCAAGGAGATCGGCCAGGGCACCGGCCTTGGGCTGTCGGTCTCGTATTTCATCATCACCAACAACCACAAGGGCCAGATGGAAGTGCAGTCGGCGCCGGGCCAAGGCACCTGCTTCACGCTGCGCCTGCCCCTGGCGGGCACGTCGATGGTGGCCCAGGAAAACAAACAACTGGAGCGCTGAGCATGGGCTTTCGCCTGTCGAAGATTTACACCCGCACCGGCGACAAAGGTGAAACCGGGTTGGGCGATGGTCGCCGCGTGGCAAAGGATCATCCACGGGTCGAGGCCATCGGCGAAGTGGACACACTGAACAGCCAGTTGGGCTTGTTGCTGGCTGGACTGGCCGAGGAGTCCGTCCGGCATCCGGCGCTGGAGGAAGTCATCGCAGTGTTGGCGCCGTGTCAGCACCGGTTGTTCGACTTGGGTGGTGAGCTCGCGATGCCGGCGTACCAAGCCTTGAACGTGGCGGAAATCGAGCGGCTGGAAGCGGCGATTGACCTGTGGAATGAAGAACTGGGGCCGCTGGAAAACTTCATCCTGCCCGGCGGCTCTTCCTTGATCGCGCAAGCTCACGTCTGCCGAGCCCTGGCCCGCGGCGCCGAGCGTCGTTGCCAGCAATTGAACGCGGTGGAGCCGCTGGCCGGGCCGGGGCTGGCCTATATCAATCGGTTGTCGGATCTGCTGTTCGTGACCGCGCGGGTCATTGCCCGGCGGCAGGGGGTGGCTGAGGTGCTTTGGGTGGCGGCGGCCAAGCCTGCGGATTGATCAGATAGGTGTAGTGCCTGTCAGGCCGTCTTCGCGAGCAAGCCCGCTCCCACAGGGGATCTGCGGCAGGCACACATTCTGTACCTGGCAGAAATCTACTGTGGGAGCGGGCTTGCTCGCGAAGAGGCCGGCAGTCACACCACACCATCAAGCCTCAGGCCAAAACGCCCGAATCCCCGCCACACCCTGCGCCCCGGCCTCCCAGGCTTTTTGCTGCTCGCCAGGCCCTACCCCGCCCAACAGATAGACCGGCCGGTTGAAGCCCTCGATCAACCGCGCCGCCTCCGCCCAGCCCAACGGCTGCGCATCGGGATGGGTCTGGGTCGGCTGCACCGGCGAAAGGGTGACAAAGTCCACATCCATCTGCTGCGCCAGGGACAGCTCCTCGGCGTTATGGCAAGAAGCCGCCAGCCAGCGATCCTTACCGAACGGTCGGCCGGCCGCCGCATGCTTGCGCAGTTGCGCAGCGGTAATGTGCCAGCCCGCGGAAGGAAAATCCCCCAGCCACTCGAACGGTCCCTTGAGCATCAGTTGGGCCTTGCCGGCACACAACCCCACCGCATCCACCGCCAGATCGCGGTATTGCGGGTCGTAGCCATTAGGCGCACGCAACTGGACCAACTTGATCCCGCCGGCAATCGCCTTCTGCATGCCGCGCAGCAAGGCTGGCGTCTCAAGGCCTTCCGGGGTGATCAGGTATTCACCCGGCAAACGGGCCGCCGCGACGATCGGCTGGTTGGCCGCTGGAAATTCATGATTCGTCAGGTCGCGGGCCGTCACCCAGGCCAACGGTTGACCTTCGGCGCCATGGGGTTCGCCACTGAACGCCGAAACTTCCCAGACGTCCAGCAACACCTGTTTGTCCGGGTAATCGTGACGCACCTTGATCAACGGCCGAGCAACGTCGACGACAATGCCCAGTTCCTCATGAAGCTCGCGGGCCAGGGCCGTCTCGACGGACTCATCGGCCTCGACCTTGCCACCAGGAAATTCCCACAGGCCACCCTGGTGTTGGGTGTCGGCCCGTCGGGCAATGAGGATTTTGCCGGCAGCGTCGCGGATCACCGCCGCCGCCACATGGACTCGTTTCACCGCGTAGTTTCCTCCAGGCCAGCTTGTTGCCACGCCTTGAACGCTGACCATTGATATAGGGTTTGGACGTAGGCCTCATCGACCTCCGGCAGTGCCACTTGATAAGTGCGCAAGCGTACGGCAATCGGGGCAAAAAAAGCATCGGCCAGG
Organism: Pseudomonas sp. SWRI179; assembly: GCF_014268705.1. NCBI lineage: Bacteria > Pseudomonadati > Pseudomonadota > Gammaproteobacteria > Pseudomonadales > Pseudomonadaceae > Pseudomonas > Pseudomonas sp. SWRI179. The sequence goes on from NZ_JABWRA010000013.1 coordinate 44,356, forward strand.
CTTACGCGGCCAAACAGGTAAGGACCGGTTTCGGTCGCCGCCGCACGGCATTCGGCCCACAACGCCAGCATCCGCTGGATGTCCGCCTGCACGTCGGATGGCATCGGTGACAGCGGCGCATCGTGCAGCAGATCCATGGGCATATGGTTGCGCAGGGCGAAAAAGCCGCTGTGCATCTGCGCACAGGCCGAGCGCGCCTGGGCCCGGGCAGCCACGTCCTTGGGCCAGAGATTGGCCTCGGGAAATTGTTCGGCCAGGTATTCGGCAATCGCCATGGAATCGGAGATCACGCCGAATTCGGTCTTGAGCAATGGGACCTTGGCCGTGGCTGAATATTTGAGCAGCTTTTCACGGGTATCCGGCTGGCCGAGCCTGACCAACTCTTCGGTGTACTTCGCACCGGTCAGCGCCAGGGCGAGCGCGCCGCGCATGGACCAGGAAGAGAGATCTTTGTCGCCGATGATCAGGTGCAGGCTCATGGGGATTCCTTTCTTGTGGATCAATCAGAAAAAACTGTGGAGTCTGTCGGGCCGCCTTCGCGAGCAAGCCCGCTCCCACAATGGAATTTGTTGTGTAAACACTTTCTATGTCACCCCGCGAATCTCTTGTGGGAGCGGGCTTGCTCGCGAATGGGACAACTCGGTTTACGTCCGATACTCGGCGTTGATCTTCACATACTCGTGCGACAGATCAGTCGTCCAGATCGTTTCGCTGCAATCCCCACGTCCCAACTCGATACGGATGGTGATTTCTTCCTGCTGCATCACCGCCGCGCCCTGGGCTTCGGTGTATGTGGCAGCGCGCGCACCTTGGCTGGCGATGCAGACCTCACCGAGGAACACGTCGATCTTGCTCACGTCCAGCTCAGGCACGCCGGCCCGGCCGACGGCGGCAAGGATCCGGCCCCAGTTCGGGTCGGAGGCGAACAGCGCGGTCTTGATCAGCGGCGAGTGCGCCACGGTGTAGCCGACATCCAGGCATTCCTGGTGGTTGCCACCGCCGTTGACCTGCACGGTCACGAACTTGGTCGCGCCTTCGCCGTCACGGACGATGGCCTGGGCCACTTCCATGCACACGTCGAACACTGCCTGCTTCAGGGCGGCGAACAACGAACCGCTGGCCTCGGTGATCTCCGGCAGGTTGGCCTGGCCGGTGGCGATCAGCATGCAGCAGTCATTGGTGGACGTGTCGCCGTCGATGGTGATGCGGTTGAACGACTTGTTGGCGCCGTCGAGCATCAGGTCTTGCAGCACTTGGCGCGAGACCTTGGCGTCGGTGGCGATGTAGCCGAGCATGGTCGCCATGTTCGGGCGGATCATGCCGGCGCCCTTGCTGATGCCGGTGACGGTGATGGTCACGCCATCGTGCTCGAACTGGCGGCTCGCGCCCTTGGGCAAGGTGTCGGTGGTCATGATGCCGGTGGCGGCCGCGGCCCAGTTGTTTTCAGACAGGTCATCGAGGGCGGCTTGCAGCGCGCCTTCGATCTTCTCCACCGGCAGCGGCTCGCCGATCACTCCGGTGGAATACGGCAGCACCTGGCTGGCGTCGACGCCGGTCAGCTCAGCCAGCTTGGCGCAGGTGCGCTCGGCGGCGGCCAGGCCTGGCGCGCCGGTGCCGGCGTTGGCGTTGCCGGTGTTGGTCAGCAGGTAACGCACCGGCCCTTGCACGCGTTGCTTGGCCAGGATCACCGGCGCGGCACAGAAAGCGTTGAGGGTGAACACGCCCGCTACGGTCGAACCTTCGGCGCAACGCATGACCACGACATCCTTGCGCCCGGGGCGCTTGATGCCGGCCGAAGCGATACCGAGTTCAAAACCGGCAACCGGGTGCAACGTGGGCAACGGACCAAGACCAACAGCCATGAATGCGCTCCTTAATAAATGTATTCAGCATCGTCCTTATCAAGACGACTGATCAAATGGCAAAACGCCGCGACAAGAGACTCTTGTCGCGGCGCGGGTCGTTCAGCGTTGAAACGGGATTATTGGATCTGCCCGTGGCAATGCTTGTATTTCTTGCCCGAACCGCAGTAGCACAGTTCGTTACGGCCCAGCTTCTGCTCGTTGCGCACCGGTGCGGTCGCCAGGGCGACATCCACATCGACGCCCTCTTCGGCGACCACTTCCAGGCCAGGGGCTTCGGCGTGTTCGAACTGCATCCGCGCGGCCAAGGCTTCGGCTTCCTGGCGCAGGCGAGCTTCTTCTTCGGCCGGATCTTCGCGGCGAACCTGAACGTGGGACAGCACACGGATCGAGTCGCGCTTGATCGAATCGAGCAACTCGGAGAACAGCGTGTAGGACTCGCGCTTGTACTCCTGCTTCGGGTTCTTCTGGGCGTAACCACGCAAATGGATACCGTGGCGCAGATGGTCCATGGTCGACAGGTGGTCTTTCCACAAGTCGTCCAGCACCCGCAGCACGATCTGCTTCTCGAAGGAACGCAGGGCCTCGGCCCCCGCCTGGTCTTCCTTCTCGTTATAGGCGGCGATCAGTTCGGCCAGCAGTTTTTCGCGCAGGGTTTCTTCGTACAGGTGATCGTCTTCGTCGAGCCATTGCTGGATCGGCAAGGCCACGCCGAAATCGCTCTGCAAGGCGGCTTCCAGGCCAGCGACGTCCCACTGTTCCGGCAGCGATTGCGGCGGGATGTGGGCGCTGACGGTGGCGTTGAGCACGTCCTGGCGGAAATCGGCGATGGTTTCGCCAATGTTGTCGGCGGCCAACAAACTGTTACGCATGTGATAGATCACTTTACGCTGTTCGTTGTTGACGTCGTCGAACTCGAGCAATTGCTTGCGGATATCGAAGTTGCGGCCTTCGACCTTGCGCTGGGCCTTTTCGATGGCGTTGGTCACCATGCGGTGCTCGATCGCCTCGCCTGGCTGCATGCCCAGGGCCTTCATGAAGTTCTTCACCCGGTCAGAGGCGAAGATGCGCATCAGGCTGTCTTCCAAGGACAGGTAGAAACGGCTGGAACCGGCGTCGCCCTGGCGACCGGCACGGCCACGCAGCTGGTTGTCGATGCGACGGGATTCGTGACGCTCGGACGCGATCACCTGCAAACCGCCGGACTCGAGCACCTGCTGGTGACGCTTCTGCCAGTCGGCCTTGATCTGCGCGATCTGCTCAGGCGTCGGGTTTTCCAGGCTGGCGACTTCCACTTCCCAGTTGCCGCCCAGCAGGATGTCGGTACCACGACCGGCCATGTTGGTGGCGATGGTCAGCGCACCCGGGCGACCAGCCTGGGCGATGATCTCGGCTTCCTTCTCGTGGAACTTGGCGTTGAGGACCTTGTGCTCGATGCCTTCCTTGTTGAGCAAGGCGGACATGCGCTCGGAGGTCTCGATGGTGGCGGTACCCACCAGGATCGGACGGCCCTGGGCCATGCCTTCCTTGATGTCGTTGATGATCGCCGCGTACTTCTCTTCGGCGGTCAGGAACACCAGGTCGTTGTAGTCTTTACGAGCCAGCGGCTTGTTCGGCGGAATCACCACCACTTGCAGGCCATAGATCTGGTGGAATTCGAACGCTTCGGTGTCCGCGGTACCGGTCATGCCGGACAGCTTGTTGTACAGGCGGAAGTAGTTCTGGAAGGTGGTCGAGGCCAGGGTCTGGCTCTCGGCCTGGATGTTCAGGCCTTCCTTGGCTTCGATGGCCTGGTGCAGGCCCTCGGACAGGCGACGGCCCGGCATGGTACGGCCGGTGTGCTCGTCCACCAGCACGACCTGGCCGTCCTGCACGATGTATTCGACGTTGCGATGGAACAGCTTGTGGGCACGCAGGCCGGCATAGACGTGGGTCAGCAGGCCCAGGTTATGGGCCGAGTACAAGCTCTCGCCCTCAGCCAGCAAGCCGACGCGGGTGAGCATTTCCTCGATGAACTGGTGACCGGCCTCGTTGAGTTCGACCTGGCGGGTCTTCTCGTCAACGGTGTAGTGCCCGGCCTGGGTCACTTCGCCTTCGACTTCCTCGACGTGCAGCTTGAGCTGCGGGATCAGTTTGTTGATCTCGATGTACAGCTTGGAGCTGTCCTCGGCCTGACCGGAAATGATCAGCGGGGTACGGGCTTCGTCGATGAGGATGGAGTCGACTTCGTCGATCACGGCAAAGTTGAGTTCACGCTGGAATTTCTCTTCCATGCTGAACGCCATGTTGTCGCGCAGGTAGTCGAACCCGAATTCGTTGTTGGTGCCGTAGGTGATGTCGGCGGCATAGGCGGCGCGCTTCTCTTCCGGCGGCTGGAACGGCGTGACGACGCCGACGGTCAGGCCGAGGAATTCGTAGAGCGGGCGCATCCAGTTGGCGTCGCGGCGGGCCAGGTAGTCGTTGACCGTCACCACGTGCACGCCCTTGCCGGACAAGGCATTGAGGTAGACGCCCAGGGTCGCCACGAGGGTCTTGCCCTCACCGGTACGCATTTCAGCGATCTTGCCTTCGTGCAAGGTCATGCCGCCGATCAACTGAACGTCGAAGTGGCGCATGCCCATGACCCGTTTGCCGGCTTCACGGGCGACCGCAAAGGCTTCGGGCAGGAGCTGGTCAAGGGTTTCCCCCTTGGCGATGCGGTCCTTGAATTCGGCAGTCTTGGCGCGTAACTGATCGTCCGAAAGGGCCACCATTTGCTCTTCGAAGGCATTGACAGTCTGTACCGTCTTGAGCATGCGCTTGACTTCACGCTCGTTCTTGCTTCCAAAAAGTTTCTTTAACAAAGGCGCAAACATATCGGCAGGATCTTCCACACTAAAGGGATGGAGGGCGGCCCCATGAGTCGCCCGTGCAGCCCTCATGGCCGCATGCGAACGAGCATTCTACCCGGAAACGATGGAGAGGAAAGTGGCGTTATTCCACGATGCTGGCACAGCGCTGTGACGGGGCCACACTAAAATAAGGGCTTTTGCGCGAACTTCAACCCGGAAGGCGCAGAAGTTACTCATTGATTGTGCAGCTAAAAGCCGCTGGGCGAGAGGGTCGAGGCGCATCCGGCGCTTTCTGCTACCATGGCGCCTCTGTCATTTGCGGTATTCATTCATGGCCTTTCGCCCTCTTCCAGCCAAGGCACCCGCCGTTCTGCTGCGCGAAGCTAAGCCGCTGAAAGCCATCTTCGGCCACGCCCGGCGCCTGGGCCACCTGCAGCGCCTGCTGGACAGCCAGTTGCAACCGGCCGCGCGCGAACATTGCCACGTAGCGTCGTGGCGCGAAGGCAGCTTGTTGCTGATTGTCACCGACGGCCACTGGGCCACGCGCCTGCGCTACCAGCAAAAACGCTTGCTGCGCCAACTCCAGGCGTTCGAAGAATTCGCCAACCTGACGCGGATCCTGTTCAAGGTCCAACCGCCTACTGTCCAGGTCGGCGCCAAGGGGCATACGCTAGACTTGTCCACCGACGCCGCCGCGACCATCCAGGCCACGGCGGACGGCATCAGCGATCCCAACCTGCGGGCGGCGCTGGAACGGTTGGCTGCCCATGCCAGGCCCAAGGGTTGAGATTTTCGGCGGTTGTTAGATAGCTATCGCGAGCAGGCTCGCTCCCACAGGGGATCTGCGGCGGACACCTATTTCGTGTAAGACGCCGATCCCTTGTGGGAGCGAGCCTGCTCGCGATAGCGGCAGGTCAGTCAGCCTATTTTTCGCCTGCCAGATCGCCTTCGCGAGCAAGCCCGCTCCCACAGGGGATCTTCAGCGGACGCACATTTTGCGTACGACATCGATCCACTGTGGGAGCGAGCCTGCTCGCGATGGCCGCGACTCGGTCCTGACTACCGGCGCTTGCTGCCCCCCAGCAACGACCCCATCAACCCACGCACCAACTGCCGGCCCAATTGATTGGCCGCCTGGCGCATCGCCGATTTAAGTGCCTGGCCAGCCGCCGTGCCGAGGAACTCGCCGGCTTGTTCGGTGAAGCTGGGCGCTTCAGCCGCCGGCTTGCTCGGTACCGCTTCGGCCTGGGGTTCCAGCCCCTTGCGCCCCATCAGCACCTCATAGGCCGACTCGCGATCAATCGGCTTGTCGTAGCGCCCTTGCAACGCTGAACTGGCGATCAGCCCGGCGCGCTCGGCCTCGCTCAATGGCCCGATCCGCGATTGCGGCGGCGCCACCAGCACGCGCTGGACCATTTCCGGCGTGCCTTTTTCCTGCAAGGTGCCCACCAGGGCTTCACCGATGCCCAGTTCGGTCAACACCGACAAGGCATCGAACTGCGGGTTGGGCCGGAAACCGTCGGCCACCGCCCGCAGGGATTTCTGTTCCTTGGCCGTGAAGGCTCGCAACCCGTGCTGGATGCGCAACCCCAATTGCGCCAGCACGTCGTCCGGCAAGTCGCCGGGCGACTGGGTCACAAAATACACCCCCACGCCCTTGGAGCGGATCAGCCGCACCACTTGCTCCAGGCGCTCCTGCAAAGCCTTGGGCGTACCGGCAAAAAGCAAGTGCGCCTCGTCGAAGAACAGCGCCAGCAGCGGCTTGTCCGCATCGCCGCGCTCGGGCAATTGCTCGAACAGCTCGGCCAGCAGCCACAGCAGGAACGTCGCGTAGACCTTTGGCGCTTCGTGGACCAGGCGGCTGGCATCGAGCAAGTGGATGCGGCCGCGGCCATCGCTGGCCGGTTGCAGGATGTCTTCGAGCTGCAAGGCCGGCTCGCCGAACAACGCGTCCGCGCCCTGCTGCTCCAAGGTGGACAAGCGCCGCAGCAGCGCCTGGCTGGAGCCGGTGGTCATCAGCGCCGCGTCGTCCCCCAGCAACTCGGGATTGTCCTTGAGGTGATTGAGCAGCGCCTTCAGGTCCTTGAGGTCCAGCAGCAACAGGCCCTCGCGATCGGCAACCTTGAACGCGGCATAGAGCGCCGATTGCTGGCTGTCCGTCAGTTCCAACAGGCTGCCGATCAACAACGGGCCCATTTCACTCAAGGTGGTGCGCAGCGGATGACCGGACTGGCCGTGGATATCCCACAAGGTCACCGGATAAGCCTGGGGTTTGTGATCGAGCCAGGGCATGCCCGCGATACGCTCGGCGATCTTGCCCTGAGGGTTGCCCGCCGCGCCGAGGCCGCACAGGTCGCCCTTGATGTCCGCCGCGAACACCGCCACGCCGGCATCGCTGAACATTTCCGCGAGGCGCTGCAAGGTGACGGTCTTGCCGGTACCGGTGGCGCCCGCCACCAGGCCATGGCGGTTCGCCAGGCGCATGGCCTGGCCGATGGGCTGGCCGCTGAGGTCGGCGCCAATAACGAGTTGCGATGAGTCAGGCATGTGGTCACCCGTGGTGTTTGCGATATGACGCCATTTTGCACGCTTATATAAAAGCATGCCTGGGGCATTAAGGCCCTGGCGCTGGAAATAAAAACCACATTTGACCGCACTCATGTGGCGAGGGAGCTTGCTCCCGCTGGGCTGCGCAGCGGCCCCAAAATCTTGGGAGCGCTTCGCACTGGAGCGCCAGCCCGGTCCAGCGGGAGCAAGCTCCCTCGCCACATATTCATTTGCATGACCGCTACGTCACCACAACCCCAACCGAACATCTATTCTTACTAAAGGTCAACACAGGAGAACACAGACCGGAGGGATGTTCATCGTGCATATCGCGGACATAACCATGTTCTACGCCCCTGCCAGCGGAGGCGTGCGCACTTACCTGGATGCCAAGCACCGGCGCCTGGGCGATCGGCCCGGTATTCGTCACAGCCTGTTGATTCCCGGCGCGCATTTGAGCGAGCACGACGGAATCTACAAGGTTCCGGCCCCTGCGCTGCCGTTCGGCAAGGGCTATCGCTTTCCCCTTCGCCTGGCGCCCTGGCGCAATGTCCTGCGCGATCTGCAGCCGGACCTGATCGAGGTTGGCGATCCGTACCTCACCGCCTGGGCCGCATTGGATGCCCGTCGTCAGCTCGACGTGCCCGTCATCGGCTTCTATCACTCCGACCTGCCACTGTTGGTGAGCAACCGCATGGGCAACTGGTTCACGCCCAACATCGAAGCCTACGTCAGCAAGTTATATGGCAATTTCGACCGGGTCCTGGCGCCAAGCCAGGTCATGGCCGACAAACTGACCGGGCTGGGGGTCAAGAACGTCTTCGTGCAACCCTTGGGCGTCGACCTGCAAACCTTCACCCCCGCCGCCCGCGACCCGGAACTGCGGGCCGAGCTGGGCATTGCCGAAGACACGCGCCTGCTGATTTTCGCCGGTCGCGGCTCCAAGGAAAAAAACCTGCCGGTGCTGCTCAAGTGCATGAAACGCCTGGGCGAGCGCTATCACCTGTTGCTGGTGGGCTCGTCGATGCCCGCCGTGGTGCCGGACAACGTCACGGTGGTCGATGAATTCTGCCCAGCGCCGCAAGTCGCCCGGCTCATGGCCAGCGCCGATGCCCTGTTGCACGCCGGCGACCAGGAGACTTTCGGCCTGGTGATCCTCGAAGCCATGGCCAGCGGTATTCCCGTGGTGGCGGTGGCGGCCGGGGCCTTCACCGAAATCGTCAAAGAGGACTGCGGGTTGCTGTGCACGCCCAACAACCCGCAGGCCATGGCCAATGCCGTGCGGCAACTGTTTGCCGAAGGCTGCCAGCGCCGTGGCACACTGGCGCGCCGGCATGTGGAACGGCATTACGCCTGGGATACCGTGGTCAACAGTTTGCTGGGGCATTACCACGCCGTGCTCGGCGAACAGCTGCCGCTGCTGGCCAATGGTTGAGGCGAGGTCCGTGTCGATGAGTTCCTCGCCCAGTGTTCTATTGGTGCTGCACGACGTGGCACCGCAAACCTGGCCCGATTACCAGCCCTTCGTCGAGGCCGTCGATGCCCTCGGCCAGGTGCCGATGACCTGGCTGGTGGTGCCGGACTTTCACCGCAACAATGCCTTGGAGGCTCACCCCGGCTTTCGGCGCCTGCTCGACAGCCGGGTGGAGCGCGGCGATGAGCTGGTGTTGCATGGCTACTACCATTGCGACGATGGCCCTGCTGCCCGTCACCCCAAGGACTGGTTCATGCGCCGGGTCTATACCCACGAAGGGGAGTTCTACAATCTGTCCGAGCAAGCCGCCCTCGCCCGCCTGCGCGCCGGGATCGACACCTTTGAGCGTTACCACTGGCCGCTGGAAGGTTTCGTGGCCCCGGCCTGGCTGATGAGCGAAGGCACGCGCCGGGCGTTGCGCCAGTTGCCGCTGAGCTACACCAGCGATACCCAACACCTCTATCGCCTGCCCGACTTCACCGCCATCGACGCGCCGGGCCTGGTCTGGAGTGCCCGCAGCGCCTGGCGCCGTGGCCTGTCGAAAGTCATCAGCGACCAGCGTGAACAGCGCTGGCGCCAGGCCCCGGTGATTCGCCTTGGCTTGCACCCGGTGGACATGCGCCACGGATTTTCCCGCGACTATTGGCTGCGCACCCTCGAACGCTTGCTCAATGACGGTCGCGTGCCGATGACCAAGGTCGGCTGGCTGGCGACCCAGGGGCTACTGGCCCGTAGCGCCGCATGAAACGGCTGATCTGGCTGGGTGCCGCGCTGCTCACGGCGCTATTGGTGCCGCTGCTGGTCGGCGGCGGGGAAATGTGGTCGCGGGTGCAGCGTTTTCCCTTGTCGCTGCTGCTGGCCATGCTCGGCATGATCGTGCTGTGCTGGGGCTTGAACTCCGTACGCTTGCGCCTGTTGCTGGGTGAATACCGTGGACGCATCGGCCGGTGGAAAAGCATGGGCGTGGTGATGTCCACCGAGTTCGCCATGTGCGCGACGCCCGGCGGCAGTGGCGGCCCGCTGACGCTGATGGCCCTGCTGGCGCGTAACGGCGTGCGCCCGGCCCATGGCAGCGCGGTGTTCGCCATGGATCAGTTGAGCGACTTGCTGTTCTTCCTCTGCGCCTTGGTGGGCATTCTGTTCTACGCGCTGTTCCAGAACCTCAGCCAGCGCCTGGAATGGATGCTGGCGTTGAGCGCGATTTCATTGTTTGGCGGGCTGTTCGGCTGCGTCCTGGTGGCCCGTTATCACCGTCGATTGATCCTGCTGGGCGCCCGCGTGCTGCGGCACTTGCGGGTAAAGACCGCCACCCGCCGACGCTGGGGCCGCAAGATCCTGAACTTCCTCGCGGCGTTCACCGACACCTTGAAATTGCCGCGACGGACCCTGTTCCAGGTCTTCGGCCTGACCTGCCTGCATTGGGCGCTGCGCTACAGCGTGTTGTACCTGGCCTTGAAGGGACTGGGGGCGGACTTGCAGTGGGCGTGGAGTTTCCTGATCCAGATGCTGTCCTTGAGCGCGGGACAGTTCAGCCTGCTGCCGGGTGGTGCCGGGGCGGCCGAACTGACCTCGGCGGCGCTGCTGGCGCCCATGGTGGGCAAGTCCACCGCGGCGGCGGCGATCCTGATCTGGCGGGCGGTGACCTATTACTTTTACCTGGTGGCCGGCGGGCCGGTGTTTTTCCTGATGGTCGGGCGGCCGTTGATCAAGAGGCTGATCAGGCTCAGGCAAGCCTGACCGGTCACGGCTTTTGTTCGGCCTCGTCCTGGGGATGCAGTTGCTCCCACAATTGCGCGGCGTCGGGAAACTCGGTGCCGTCCTCCGGGCTCAATGCGTCAGGATCGTAGCGGCTGAGGCAGCCTTCGCCCAGTGTGGTTGGGGCCTTGGAGGTGGCTTTGTCCAATGGATCGATCATGGCGCAGCGTTGCTCCTTGAGCGGTATGAATCACTGTGGCGAGGGAGCTTGCTCCCGCTCTGCTGCGCAGCAGTCGTAAAGCCTGCCTACTCTTTTCCCCGGTGCACGGTGTTGAATGGTTTTGGGTCTGCTTCGCAGCCCAGCGGGAGCAAGCTCCCTCGCCACGGGGCATCGTTGTTCTTTAGTCAATAAAAAGGCCTGGCGATCACTCGTCCAGGCCCTTCGAAGTGTAGTCAGAAGACCACGGTCTTGTTGCCGTGCACCAGCACCCGGTCTTCCAAGTGATAACGCAGGCCACGGGCCAACACCATTTTCTCGACGTCACGGCCGAAACGCACCATGTCTTCGATGCTGTCGCTGTGGCTGACGCGCACCACGTCCTGCTCGATGATCGGGCCGGCGTCCAGCTCTTCGGTCACGTAGTGGCAGGTGGCGCCAATCAGCTTCACACCACGCATCGAGGCCTGGTGGTACGGCTTGGCACCGACGAACGACGGCAGGAAACTGTGGTGGATGTTGATGACTTTATGGGCGTACTCGCTGCACAACGCCGGCGGCAGGATTTGCATGTAGCGGGCCAGCACCACTACTTCGGCGTCGTGCTGCTTGACCAACCGCGAGACTTCGGCGAATGCCGGCTGCTTGTCTTGCGGGTTGACCGGCACGTGGTAGTACGGGATGCCGTGCCACTCCACCATGCTGCGCAAGTCATCATGGTTGGAGATCACACAGGCGATGTCGCAATCGAGCTCATCGCTGTGCCAGCGGTGCAACAGGTCAGCCAGGCAGTGAGACTCACGACTGGCCATCAGCACCACGCGCTTTTTCTGCGCGGTGTCGGTGATGCGCCAGTCCATCGAGAACTCTTCGGCAATGGGTGCGAACGCTTCACGGAAGGCTTCGATACCGAAGGGCAGCGAGTCGGCACGGATCTCGTGACGCATGAAAAACCAACCGCTTTGATTGTCCGAGTGATGGCTCGCTTCGGTGATCCAGCCGTTATGGGACGCCAGAAAGTTACTGACTTTAGCAACGATGCCGACGCGGTCCGGGCAAGCAATCACCAGACGAAAAGTGCGCATTAGGGAAACTCCAGAACTTCGCAAAGGCGGCCATTCTAGCCATTGCGCGGCAAAACTGCAGTATCGATGACACGCCGGAGCCTGGGCGACCGCCCCAGGCCATGGCCGGCGAGGCCTGGCAAGGCAGGCTATATGTGTGAATAGATGTGAAGACACTGTCACGGTATTTAACTGCAACAGGCATTTTTGTGGCGCAGCACTAATTAATTAAATAAAACACCGGTTAAATGTTTACTTGATGAAACTGTCTGATTACTATTGCCGCACTGTCTCCTTGTCACCCGCGTCCTACATAAGGTAGTCCACATGTCCTTGATCAATGAATACCGCGCCACAGAAGAAGCCATCAAAGAACTGCAAGCTCGCCTGAAAAATCTGTCGCAAGACGACAAACTGCAAACCGAGCTGGAATTCGAAGGCAAACTGCGCACGCTGATGGGCGAATACTCCAAGTCGCTGCGTGACATCATTGCCCTGCTGGATCCAGAAGCCAAGTCGAGCAAAGCGCCACGTGGCGCCGTCAAAACTACTGGCACCAAGCGCGCTCGCAAAGTTAAGCAATACAAGAACCCGCACAACGGCGAAGTCATCGAAACCAAAGGTGGCAACCACAAAACGCTGAAAGAGTGGAAAGCCAAGTGGGGCGGTGACGTGGTGGAAGGCTGGGCAACCCTGCTGGGCTAAGCCTCACCGCGTCGCATGCTTCTTTGCGAACAAAAAAAACGCCAGCGATTGCTGGCGTTTTTTTATGCCTGTCATCTTTTCAATTCATTGCGACTCAAGGCTTAAACGTTTGCGCAATTGCTGGCTGTAGCCTTGCCATTCCATGAGTACTTCTCGCTGCATGGGTGTCGACAGGCCCAGCCACTCTCCCATCGCCTCGTCAAAACTTTGCAAGGTATTAGGCGCTCCCCATTCCGGGGCGGACAGACGTTGTTGACAGAAAAGTCTCCAACGCCCCTGCTCTTCGGGATCCAAGGTGTCTGGAAAGTTGCGTGCGCGATATCGGAACAATAGTTCCGGCAGACGCTCATCATCGAAAGGCCAGCGCTCTTGAGCCAACTGCGCCGGGTCCGCCATGCGCACTTGTTCACATAAACGCCGATCGCGGTCGCCCAAGAAGCCTGCGTATAACTGTTGCTCGGGATCCTCGCTGGCGGTGAAATCTTCGCGGCCATAAATAGCCTGAAGTTTATCTTGCCAAACTTTCTGTGCGTCAGTAAGTCGCAATGCCCGCTGTTGGTAACCCTCCATGTCCAGCGCCAGCCGTTGCTGGTCCTCGACGCGCAGCACCGACAGCGGCGCGACCACCGGGCATTTGTTGATATGGATAAGCTTGAGCGGCACTGGCAGCTCACCTTCGAGCAACTCTTCACGGCGGGTATACAACCGTTGGCGCAGGCTGTCGGCGTCGTGGTCCAACAAGCCCTGGGGGTCCAAATGCAGGTCGCAGACAATCAGGGCGTTGCGGTTTTTCGGATGCCAGGCCAGGGGCAGGACCACGCCGATGTAGTTGCGCGCCGCCGAAAAGCGCCCGGAAATATGCACCATCGGCTGCAACAGGCGAATCTGGTCCATCACCTTCTGTTTGCTGCGCAGCTGGAACAGCCAGTCGTAGAGCCGGGGCTGCTGCTGGCGGATCAGGCGAGCCAGGGCGATGGTCGCACGCACGTCCGACAACGCATCGTGGGCCTGGCCATGATCGATGCCGTTGGCGGCGGTCAGGCGTTCGAGCTTGAGGCTGACGCGACCGTCTTCCTGCGGCCAGACAATGCCTTGTGGGCGCAGCGCATAGGCCGCGCGCACCAGGTCAATCAAATCCCAGCGACTGTTACCGCCCTGCCATTCCCGCGCGTACGGGTCGAAGAAGTTTCGATAGAGGCTGTAGCGGGTCATTTCATCGTCGAAGCGCAGGGTGTTGTAGCCGGCGCCACAGGTACCGGGCGCGGCCAGTTGGTCGTGGACACGGGTCATGAAATCGGCTTCGCTCAAGCCTTTTTCCGCCAGGCATGACGGGGTGATGCCGGTAATGGCACAGGCCGCCGGATGCGGCAGGATGTCATCGCTGGGCCGGCAATACAGGTTCACCGGTTCGTCGATTTCATTGAGCTCGAAGTCGGTACGGATACCCGCCACCTGCAAGGGCCGGTCGCAACGCGGGTTGATGCCGGTGGTTTCGTAGTCGTACCAGAAGATGGAAGTCACGGGCTGTTCCTGAACTGAAGACTGGCGAAGTCTAGGCGCTCGAACCCGCCTGCGACCAGCAGTGCTGTAACTTTTGAAGACTAATACCAGGGATAGTGGATCTGTGTGGGAGCGGGCTTGCTCGCGAAGACGGCGATACATTCAACATCAATGCAAGCTGGCACACCGCTTTCGCGAGCAAGCCCGCTCCCACAGTTGGTCTGCGGTGCCTGCGAGTGCAATCCCGGCATGGAGGTACAGACCGTGTTCGCCCTCCCAATCCTGTTGCAAACCATGAAATGACCCACACAGTTCTATCGTTTGCCCGCGCGAAGACTGCTAGCATCGGGGCCGAGATTGAACATTCGGTCTGGCCCATCACAGGTTGCCCATGCTCGAGACACCAGCACTGCAAAGGAACGCGACGCTGCCCGCGCCCCTGGACACGCGTTATCAGGTTGAAACGCCGGAAGGTATCGACCTGCCGCTGCGCCCGGCGGGGTTGATGCCGCGTGCAATCGCCTTCGCCATCGACCTGGGCATACGCGGGCTGGTCCTGGGTTTTTTCTTCCTGGTCCTGGCATTTTTCGGTGAGCTGGGGCTCGGCCTGGGTTCCATCCTGCTGTTTGTCGTCAGTTGGTGGTACATGGTGCTGTTCGAGGTGCTCAACCAGGGGCGCTCTCCCGGCAAGCAGATCATGGGGCTGCGCGTGGTGCAGGACGATGGCCGGCCCATCGGCTGGTCGGCGTCGTTGATCCGCAACCTGCTGCGTTTCGTCGACATGCTGCCCTTCGGCTACACCTTCGGGGCCATTTGCTGCCTGCAGCATCCGGCGTTCAAGCGCTTGGGCGATCTCGCGGCCGGCACGCTGGTGGTGTATCGCGAACAACCGGTCAAACGCCCCGCATTGCCCATGGCCCCGCCGATACGCACGCCTTTCACCCTGAACTTGCATGAACAACGCGCCGTGCTGGGCTTCGCCGAACGCCAGGCAGATCTGTCCCGGGCGCGGGTCAACGAACTGGCGGCGATCCTGGCCGCGCCACTGAACGTCCAAGGGCCGAACGCCACCGCCGAGCTCAATGGCATCGCCCGTGGCTTGTTGGGGCCGACATGAAGCAAAGCCTGTTCGAAAGCCGCCACCAAAGCGAATGGGAGCACCTGTCCCGGCAACTCGATCAACTGGAGCGCAGCCGCAACGTACCCCAGAGCGGTGATTTCCCCGCCGCCTATCGACGGCTCTGCCATCACTTGGCACTGGCCCAGGCCCGGGGCTACAGCAGCTTGCTGGTCGACACCCTGCAACAACTGGCGCTGCGCGGTCATCAGCAACTCTACCGGGATCGCAGCCGCCCCTCGGCCAGCCTCTCGGCCTTCATCCTGGTCGGTTTCCCTCGCCTGGTGCGTGAACAATGGCGCTTTGTGCTGGCCGCCAGCCTGATGTTCCTCGGCAGCCTGGTGGGCATCGGGCTGCTGGTCTATCTGTTTCCGGAACTGGTCTACAGCGTGCTGGGCGCCGACGAAATCAGCCAGATCCGCAGCATGTATGACCCCGCCTCCGGGCACCTGGGGCGCTCGGTCGAACGGGCCGCCAGCGAAGACTGGGTCATGTTCGGCTACTACATCATGCACAACATCGGCATTGCCTTTCAGACCTTCGCCAGTGGCTTGATGTTTGGACTCGGCAGCGCGTTCTTCCTGCTTTTCAATGGCCTGACCATCGGCGCGGTGGCCGGGCACCTGACCCAGATCGGCTCGGGGGGAACATTCTGGTCGTTCGTGATCGGCCACGGCGCCTTCGAACTCACCGCCATCGCCCTGGCCGGCGCCGCGGGCCTGCAATTGGGCTGGGCCTTGATCGCGCCGGGACGCCTGACCCGGGGCGAGGCCTTGCGACTCGCGGCGGGCAAAAGCGTGCTGATGATCGGTGGCGTGATGCTGTTCCTGCTCATCGCCGCGTTCATCGAGGCCTACTGGTCCTCCAGCGCCGTGACGCCCGCCACCAAATACACGGTGGGCGCGTTGTTGTGGCTGTTGGTGATCAGCTATCTGTCGTTTGCCGGACGGGTCCGCCATGCGCCTGAGTGATGCCACCGTCGTCATCCGCCCACGCACCACCTGGGAAGCCATGGACCTTGGCATATTGATGAGCCAGCAGCATCGACGCCTGCTGATGACCAGTTGGGCGATCATCACGTTGCCGGTGTACCTGTTGCTGACCCTGCTGCTGTGGGATTCACCGTCCCTGGTGGTGATGCTGTTCTGGTGGCTGAAGCCGGCCTTTGACCGTTTGCCCTTGTACATTCTGTCCAAGGCGTTGTTTGGCGAAACCCCGACCTTGAGGCAGGCCTTGCGCCAATGGCCAGCGCTGCTCAAACCCCAGTTGCTGGCCAGCCTGACCTGGCGCCGGCTGAGCCTGAGCCGCAGTTTCCTGCTGCCGGTGGTGCAACTCGAAGGGCTCGCCGGTGAAGCGCGGGAGCAACGCATACGGGTATTGCTGCAACGTAATCGCGGCGCTTCGCAATGGTTGACCATCATCGGCATGCACCTGGAAACCGCCCTGTGGTTCGGCCTGATGGCGCTGTTCTACCTGTTCGTGCCGCAACAAGTCGAACTGCAATGGGATTGGGAGACGCTGGTGTCCGCAGCCGAACACGACTGGTTGTGGTTCGAGCACCTGGTCAACTTCCTGTATCCGCTGCTGCTGATCTTGTGGGAACCGGTGTACGTCGCCTGCGGCTTCAGCCTCTACCTGAACCGGCGCACGATCCTCGAAGCGTGGGACATCGAACTGGTGTTCCGGCGCCTGCGCCAACGGCTGAGCGGCGTAGCCCCGGTGTTGTTGCTCCTGGCCCTGGTGATGCTGCCATTGGCGCCCCCAGCGTTTGCCGCTGAGGACGCCAACGGCCCCGACAGCCCGCGGCTGCTCAACCAGCCCCTCACCAGCGAAGCCTCCCGAGACGGCATCGAGGCGATCCTCGACGCTCCGCCCTTCAAGAACTCCGAGACCGTCACCCGTTATCGTTTCGGCGAAGACACCGCTGAACCCGCCAAGGAGACCGAAGAGACCGAGGCCAAACCGAGCTGGCTCAAGGCCCTGTTCAAATGGCTCGGCGGCCAACGCTTCGACATCGCCGCGGCGCTGATCCAGATCGCGCTGTGGGCCTGCTTGATAGGCGCGATCGTCTGGCTGGCCTGGCACTATCGGGAGCGGCTCAAGGCCCTGGTCAATCGCCGACCAACGCCACGCCTGCCCGTGGAACGAGCGGCGCCGGCACGCATGTTCGGCCTGGATATCCGTGAAGAAAGCCTGCCGGCCGACATCGCCGCCAGCGTCGAACAACTGTGGGCCACGCAACCCCGTGAAGCCCTGGGCCTGCTATACCGAGCACTGCTCAGCCGGTTGCATCATGACTTCAAGATCCCCTTGAAACCGTCCGACACCGAAGGCCAGGTGCTGCAACGCGTCGAACAGCTCAAGCAGGACGAGCTGCTGGGCTTCAGCAAAGCCCTGACGCTGCATTGGCAAAACATTGCCTACGGGCATCGCCCACCGCCGACCCACCTGCAACAGGAATTGTGTGACGGCTGGCGCGGGCTGTTCGGTCCGGGAGCGTCTCGATGAGCCGGCACGCGGGGTGGCTGATCGGCGCCGTGCTGGCCGCCGTGGTGTGCGCATTCGGCTTCTATCTCTACGCCAAAGCCGTGCCCTATGAAGAGGTCGTCGAGCACGGCCCTTCTCCCGAAGCCCAGGCCAACCCTTACCTGGCCGCCGAGCATTTCCTGCGCCAGCGGGGCATCAACGTCGAACACGCCAACAGCCTGGATGTATTGCCCACCCTGGAGCCTCGCCAGCACAGCCTGCTGTTGCTGGGCGAGCGCACCCACATGACGCCCCGGGAAGTCGACCGGTTGATGAACTGGACCCGGGCCGGCGGGCGCTTGCTCTTCGTGGCCGAAGCCTTGTGGGACGACAGCGCCGGCAGCAGCGGCGACCTGCTGCTCGACCGCGTGCGCCTGCGCCAATTCCTGAGCAAGGACCTCAAGGAACCCGCGCCCGAACTGATCAAGGACCGCTTCCCCGAACTGACCAAGCTCTACCTGGAAGACGAAGAGGCGCCGGCCTATATCAGCTTCGACACCGACTTTCACCTCGAAGACCCGCATAACCTGGCCCAGGCCTGGGCCAACAGCGCGTCGTCGACCCACATGATGCAATTGACCCTCGGCCTGGGCTCGATCACCGTGCTCACCGATGCCGAGCTGTGGAAGAACGATGCGATCGACCAGTACGACAACGCCTGGCTGCTCTGGTATTTGAGCGCCGACACGGACGTCACGCTGCTGTTCAATACCGACCACGACGACCTGCTGACCCTGTTGCTGCGCTATTTCCCCCAAGCGCTGGTGGCACTGCTGGCCCTGGTTGCCCTGTGGTTCTGGCATTCGGCGGTGCGCCATGGCCCGCTGCAACCACCCGCCTCCAAGGCGCGGCGCCAGTTGGAAGAACACGTGCAGGCCAGCGCCGGTTTCCACCTGCGCCACAACGGCCAGCAGCACCTGTTGCACACCTTGCAGCAAGACGTGCTGCGCCGGGCACGCCACCTTCACCCAGGTTTCGAACAACTGGCCGTCGCCGAACAATGGCAGGTCCTCGCCCGCCTGACCCGACAACCGACGCGGGCCATCAGCCAGGCCTTGAGCCCACGGCCGAAGCAGCGGATGTCCGGCGCCGAGTTCTGCCGCCAGGTCGCCCATTTGCAAACTCTTAGGAATGCCTTATAGATTCTTTCCGCAGAAAAATCCGCAAAAACAGCGGAAATAATCTATCGTACGGTATCGTCAAACCCAGTATTTACTGGCTTTATCGACCATTTTATTTTCCGCATAAATTTCCGCAGGAACTGCCCAACCAATAGCCGTTTATGTTCGCTGGAAGCAAAACGATGATCACCTCGAAAACGTACCTTGATCCCGTACTGCCAGAAACTCTGCCCGACTCGATCTTTCTGGCCGCGGATCAGTTGCCACGCAAGGCAGCCTTCCTGGCCGGACGTCTGGCCGATGAGACATCCAGGCAACTGGCGGGCCTGTTGCGCATCACCAACACCTACTACTCGAACCTGATCGAAGGGCATCGCACCGAGATTGCCGACCTGCAGGTTGCTCGCACGACACCAAAACGGGAACGAAAGGAACTCAAAGAGCTGGCCGTGCAGCACATGACGCAGCAGGAGGTGATGGAGCGGCTACTTCGCATGCGGCCAGCGGAGAATTTCTCCGCGCTGTTCGATCCCAAGTTGATCGCGGCCATCCATCGTCGACTGTTCAAGGACGCGTCCAAGCAGGAACTGACCCTGGACGATGGGCGCCTGATGGAACCCGGCAGGCTGCGGGCCGAAGAGAATGAACAGGTCCAGGTTGGCGCCCATGTCGCTCCAGCGGCGGCTGTTGTATTGCCCATGCTTGAGCATCTGCAGCTGCACTACGGACGAATCAGGGATCCGCGGCGCCAATTGATCGCGGCCCTGGCAGGCCATCACCGGGTGGCGCTTGTTCACCCCTTCCTGGACGGTAATGGTCGAGTGATTCGGATGCTCACCCACCTGCAGCTTGTTCACCTTGGGCTGAAACCTTTTCTCTGGTCACTGTCTCGCGGCCTGGCTCGCAGGCAAGATGAGTACTATCGCTTCCTGGCCCTGGCTGATCGCCCGCGTGAGGGTGACTATGACGGGCGTGGCCAACTTTCACAGCGTCACTACTTCAACTTCATCGAATTCATGCTCGATGTCTGCCGCGACCAGATTGAGTACATGACCACCTCGCTAAACCCGGCCAAGCTGCGCGAGCAGGTTGTTCATGTGTTCTCGACGGATCCCGAGCTTCGCCGTGCCGGCATCCGGCCAACCAGTGCAGCCGCTGTGCTGGCGCTTCTCACTCAAGGTGCGATGCCGCGTGCGGAGTTCAAGGTGTTCACAGGCTTGAAGGATCGGCTGGCAACGGAAGAACTGGGCCGCTTGATCGAAGCGGGGATCGTGGTCAGCAGTACCCCCCGGTCCCGCACGGTGGAAGCGGGTCTGCCCGCACGCTTCGCCGGATTGATCTTTCCGAACCTGCATTTTCAAATGGGCTAAGGTGTGCAGCGACTCAGTTGTCAGCGCCCGGCACTGCACCATATCGCGAGTCATAGGATTTAACCGTTAGGAGAACGCCAGAATTGACGACTGAACAGAACGAACCTACCGACGGCCAGGCCCACGCCGTCCAACAGCGCCAGCGCGCCAGTCAGTTGGCCCAGGCTATCCGCACCGAGCTGCGCAAGGCGGTGGTGGGTCAGGCCAGTGTGATCGACGATGTGCTCACGGCATTGATCGCCGGTGGCCACGTATTGCTCGAAGGCGTTCCCGGGCTGGGCAAGACCTTGCTGGTGCGGGCCCTGGCTCGCTGTTTCAACGGCGAGTTCGCGCGCATCCAGTTCACCCCCGACCTGATGCCCAGCGACGTCACCGGGCATGCGGTGTACGACTTGCAGACCGAGCAGTTCAAGCTGCGCAAGGGCCCGGTGTTCACCCATCTGCTGCTGGCCGACGAGATCAACCGTGCGCCAGCCAAGACCCAGGCCGCGCTGCTCGAAGCCATGCAGGAGCGTCAGGTCACCCTCGAGGGCCGCGCCCTGCCTATCGCCCAGCCGTTCATGGTCCTCGCCACCCAGAACCCCATCGAACAGGAAGGCACCTACCCGCTGCCGGAAGCCGAGCTCGACCGCTTCATGCTCAAGGTGCGCATGGATTACCCGGATGCCGACCAGGAGCTGGACATGGTCCGCCAGGTCAGCCGTTCGACCCGCGCCGACATGCTCGACGTGCAACCGCTGCGCATGGTGTTGCAGGCCAAGGACGTGCAAGCGTTGCAACGCATCGCCAGCGACCTGCCGATGGACGACCAGGTGCTCGACTACGCCGTGCGCCTGGCCCGCACCACCCGCAGCTGGCCGGGCCTGACCCTCGGCGCCGGGCCTCGCGCGTCGATTGCGCTGGTGCGTTGCGCCCGGGCCCGGGCGTTGTTGCGCGGCGGCGACTTCGTGGTGCCGGACGACATCAAGGGCTGCGCCCTGGCCGTACTGCGCCATCGCGTGCGGCTGGCGCCGGAACTGGACATCGAAGGGCTGTCGGTGGACCAGGTGCTGGGGCAACTGCTCGATCAAGTGCCGGCGCCGCGGTTGTGATGAGGGCGTCTGTGCCAAGCGTGCTTTTTGTGCCAGGAATACCTTCTATGGCAGGAATGTCTTCTGTACCAGGAATGCTTTTTGTGCCAGGAAAATTCTTTGTGGCAGGCATGCTTTTTGTGGCGAGGGAGCTTGCTCCCGCTGGGCTGCGAAGCAGCCCCCAAGTTCTATCTGACACACCGCCAGGGGACGCTGCGCGTCCAGCGGGAGCAAGCTCCCTCGCCACAGGAAACCTCACTGCAGTAAATTTCTTTGCCAAGGCCAACATCCCCTGCAAGGGCATGCACCGATGAAACCCTCACGCCTGCTGCTGACCTGGCTCGCCGTGCTGCTGGCCGTGAGCATCGTGCTCGGCGCCCTGCGAGCGCTGGGCATCGCGGTGCCATCGACGCTGCTGTCGATCAACTGGGGGTTGCTGCTGGCCTTGCTGGCCCTGGCGCTGCTCGACGCGGTGCGCGTCCGACGCCTGCCCTCGCCGCGGGTGCAACGGCAAATGCCCGGGAGCCTGGCCCTGGGCCGCTGGGGTGATGTCCGCCTGGAAGTCAGCCACGACTTTGCCCAGCCGCTGCACGTGCAGCTTTTCGATCATGTTCCCGATGGCCTGGACTTCGAAAACCTGCCGCAGTCGGTCGAACTGCAACCCGGCCAGCGCAGCCAGGTCGGCTACCGCCTGCGCCCGCTCAAGCGCGGTCACTTTACCTTCGTCCAGTGCGAAACCAACCTGCCGAGCCCGCTGGGCTTGTGGACCGACAAACGCCTGCTGGACGCCGTCGACCACACCCGCGTCTACCCGGATTTCGCCAGGCTCTACGACGGCCAGTTGCTGGCGGTGGACAATTGGCTCAGCCAGCTCGGCATTCGCCAGCGGCAACGCCGCGGCCAGGGGCAGGAATTCCATCAACTGCGCGAATTCCGCGAGGGCGACAGCCTGCGCCAGATCGATTGGAAAGCCACCGCCCGCCATCGCACGCCGATCGCCCGGGAATACGAAGACGAGCGCGACCAGCAGATCATCTTCATGCTCGATTGTGGCCGACGCATGCGCAGCCAGGACGGCGAGCTGGCGCATTTCGACCACGCCCTCAACGCCTGCCTGCTGCTCAGCTACACCGCCCTGCGCCAGGGCGATGCCGTGGGCCTGAGCACCTTCGCCAGCGAGCAAAGCCGCTACCTCGCCCCGGTCAAAGGCACCGGCCAACTCAACGTCCTGCTCAACACCGTGTACGACCTCGACAGCAGCCAACGCCCCGCCGACTACCAGGCGGCCGTCACCGAACTGTTGGCCCGGCAAAAACGCCGGGCCTTGGTGGTGCTGGTGACCAACCTGCGGGATGAAGACGATGCGCAACTGCTCGCCGCCGTGAAACGGCTGGGGCAACAGCATCGGGTGCTGGTGGCCAGCCTGCGGGAAGAAGCCCTCGATCGGTTGCGCCAGGCACCGGTGCAAACCTTGCCCGAGGCCTTGGCCTATTGCGGGACGGTGGATTATTTGAATGCGCGGGCCGAGCTGCACAAGCAGCTCGCCGCCCACGGCGTGCCAACCCTGGATTCGCGCCCCAGCGAACTGGGCGCGGCCCTGGTGACCCAATACCTGGCCTGGAAAAAAGCCGGAACCGCCTGAAGCTGATCACTTAAGAAAGCGATGAACCCGTGGCGAGGGAGCTTGCTCCCGCTGGGCTGCGTAGCAGCCCCTTTTGGGGGGCGCATCGCACTGAAACAGCAGCCCGGTCACAATGGTCCTACAGCGAGACAGCAAAAGTCCGATTAACTACAGCGCCTTGCGCAACGGACTACAGATCCGCCAGAATCCGCCGGCTTGTGCACCTTGGCCTTGCCCCGTAACTTGATTCGCGTCGCTGATAACCAGCGATCGGGTTTAGTCGCCCGGGGTACATCACCAAGATGCATTGCGTCTCCATCAGTCAGGTCTCCCTATCCCTGCTCTTGATGGTGGCTGTGCGCAGGGCGCTTCGGCGCGCCGGTTTTTGGTGACACTTCCCCGGTCGACTAACCTGCGTACAGCCGCCACCCCTCCGTTTAGTCGCGAAGTGGTCAAGGCATTATTTTAAGGAAGATCACCATGTTCAAAGCCACACCTAACCCACCCCACACCGATCCGCTATCCCCTCACGAAACCCCCGATCCCGAAAAGCTCGACGAAGCCGCCCAAAGAGCCCTCGACTACTACCTCAAGCCCAACCACGGCCAACCCGACAAAAAACCTTACAAACAACCGGACTACTTCATCGTCGCCCCCGACGCCGACCCCGAAGGCATGCTCGCCCACACCTACGAAACCTTCTGTTCGGTAAGCACGCTGATCCTGGATCTATCGGAAGACCTCGAAGGCGCCCCACGCAACCTGGCGTTGGCGATTCACCAAATGGGCGAGATGGGAGTGTTGTTGCTGGAGAAGATGCTGGATAACGAGGCGAGGGTTCAGCGCTGAGGGCCGAATGCCTGTAGACGCGGGCGGATGAAGGTCCTGTGGGAGCGGGCTTGCTCGCGAAGGCGGCGGCACATTCAGCATTGCTGCAAGCTGATCCACCGCTTTCGCGAGCAAGCCCGCTCCCACAATTAAGTGGGGTACACCCGCAGGAACCAGGCCTTGCGGCTAGGACCCAAGCGGCATCAAGCCGACGCCGGCAACGGATAAAAACAGAAATACTGCCGCAACGCGCTCACCAGTTGCCCATAGTCCGGTGGCGCCCACAGCAAGCTGAAACCGGCATCGAAATGCTGCGGCGTCACGTCTTCGTGACACCACAGGCACCTGGCTTTCAACTGGATGTTCTCCTGTGGCCCTTCGTCGGCGGGGATTTTCAGGTGCAGGTCGAAATCCGCACCGACCATCAACGGCAGCTGGCTGATCAGCATCAGCCCATTTTCAGAAACGTTGCCCAAAAAACCGATGGGCCTGTCGTTGATACCGTTGAACACTTTGAGGAAATACGGCAACTGATGCCGTTCGATTCGGCGTTCCTTGTACATGTCTTGTATCGCTTTCTTAGCGGCCACATACAGGGCCAACCGATCACTTCGGAACGAACCCAAGCGAGCCCGCTCTCCCCAATCCCGGTGCCAGACGCTATCAACCGCCTTGAGCCTACTTCTGCCGGTCTCAGGTGCTTCTATAAAGTAGAGATCTAGCTCTAACTACGACTTGTACAAATATAGCCCAAGGTTAGAAGGCAACCAGTCCCATGTATTAATTTTCATAAACACGACGGGCAGAGGACGGATGGCCAGGATTACTCCTGGCCACGGGAGGGAGGGTCAAGAAGCAGGACGAATCGCCGAGGCGCTGCGGGTCGGGTAGTGGCCCAGGCTCTGCAGGGTTTCGAGCCGGGCGCGAGCGCGGAACGCGTATTCGCTGTTAGGGTATTGGCTGATGATGAACTGGTAGGTCTGCGCTGCATCGATGAACAGCTTCTGCCGCTCCAGGCATTGGCCGCGCAGCATCGAGACTTCCGGCTGCATATAGCGGCGGGCGCGGCTGGCGCGGTCGACCTTGGACAGCTCAAGCATGACCTGCTCGCAATTGCCACGGTCATAAGCCTTGTAGGCCAGGTTCATGTGGTGGTTCATCGACCAACGGGTGCAGCCCGTGACGCTCAGGGCCAGGGCAACAAAAAGCACGAATCGCATGGGAGGTTCTCCTGTCTTGAGCTCTGTATCGACCTGGCGGGGAAAATCTTCAGCTGAAAACACTCCGATGGTGAACACCTGTGTGGCGAGGGAGCTTGCTCCCGCTCGGTTGCGTAGCGACCGTAAAATCTTGGGGCTGTTGCACAGCCCAGCGGGAGCAAGCTCCCTCGCCACAAGAGCAGTGTTCGGCTTTAGTAGTTAAAGGCGCAAAAATTTTCAGGAATGTTCATTTCGAAAAACAAACGAAAAAGTAGTGCATATGAACAATGACTACACCCAAAGAGCATAGTAGCCTTCGCTGGCGCTTGAACTTGAGGAGTCTTGCATGTCCGTCCGTCGCACCAAAATCGTCGCTACCCTTGGCCCGGCCAGTAATTCGCCGGAAGTTCTCGAACAGCTGATTCTGGCTGGCCTGGACGTTGCCCGTCTGAATTTCTCCCACGGCACCCCCGACGAGCACAAGGCTCGTGCCAAGCTGGTGCGCGACCTCGCTGCCAAGCATGGCCGCTTCGTTGCCCTGCTGGGTGACCTGCAAGGCCCGAAGATCCGTATCGCCAAATTCGCCAACAAGCGCATCGAGCTGAAGATCGGTGACACCTTCACCTTCTCCACCAGCCATCCGCTGACCGAAGGCAACCAGCAAGTGGTCGGCATCGACTATCCGGACCTGGTCAAGGATTGCGGCGTCGGCGACGAGCTGCTGCTTGACGACGGTCGCGTGGTGATGCGCGTCGAGACCGCTACCGCCACCGAACTGAACTGCGTCGTGACCATCGGCGGCCCGCTGTCGGACCACAAAGGCATCAACCGTCGCGGCGGTGGCCTGACGGCCCCAGCCCTGACCGAAAAAGACAAGGCCGACATCAAGCTGGCCGCGGAAATGGAAGTCGACTACCTGGCCGTTTCCTTTCCCCGTGACGCGGCGGACATGGAATACGCCCGTCAACTGCGCGACGAAGCCGGCGGCACCGCCTGGCTGGTGGCCAAGATCGAACGCGCCGAAGCCGTGGCCGACGACGAAACCCTCGACGGCCTGATCAAGGCGTCCGACGCCGTGATGGTGGCCCGTGGTGACCTGGGCGTGGAAATCGGCGACGCCGAGCTGGTGGGCATCCAGAAGAAGATCATTCTGCACGCACGCCGCCACAACAAGGCGGTGATCGTCGCGACCCAGATGATGGAGTCGATGATCCAGAACCCGATGCCGACCCGCGCCGAAGTGTCCGACGTAGCCAACGCCGTGCTCGACTACACCGACGCCGTGATGCTCTCGGCCGAAAGCGCCGCCGGCCTCTACCCGCTCGAAGCGGTGCAGGCCATGGCGCGTATTTGCATCGGCGCTGAAAAGCACCCGACCAGCAAGACCTCCAGCCACCGCATCGGCAAGACCTTCGAGCGCTGCGACGAAAGCATCGCCCTGGCGACGATGTACACCGCCAACCACTTCCCGGGCGTGAAGGCGATCATCGCCTTGACCGAAAGTGGCTACACGCCGCTGATCATGTCGCGCATCCGCTCCTCGGTGCCGATCTACGCGTTCTCTCCACACCGCGAGACCCAGGCCCGCGCGTCGATGTTCCGTGGCGTCTACACCGTGCCGTTCGACCCAGCGGCCCTGCAACCGGGCGAAGTCAGCCAGGCGGCGGTGGATGAACTGGTCAAGCGCGGCGTGGTGCAGACCGGCGACTGGGTCATCCTGACCAAGGGCGACAGCTACCACACCATCGGCGGCACCAACGGGATGAAGATCCTGCACGTTGGCGACCCGATGGTCTGAGTGACCGAACGCTGAAAAACAAAAGCCCTGCCATGTGAATGGCGGGGCTTTTTGGTTTTTGCCTGCTGAAGCCTGATCTGCCGCCATCGCGAGCAAGCTTTGCTCCCACATTTTGGACTGCGTACACATCTCACCTGTGGGAGCGGGCTTGCTCGCGAAGGCGTCAGCTCATTCAAGATGGATGCAAGCTGACCCACCGCTTTCGCGAGCAAGCCCGCTCCCACAGGGATCTTGTGTTGAACACATTATTCATGAACACCACAGATCTACTGTGGGAGCAAAGCTTGCTCGCGATAGGGCCGGACCAGGCACCAAAAAACTCAACGCCTGTTGATAAACCCCGACAACGCCGCCACCGCTTCGGGCGAGCGCAGGCGTTGGGTGAACAACTTGCCCTCCTCTTCGATCACCTTGCGCAATGCTTCCCGGTCCGGCGCTTTCATCAGTTGCTTGCTGATACACACCGCTTCCGGCGGCAGCGATTCGAAGCGCAATGCCACTTCCCTGGCCTTGGCCAATACCGCTTCGCCATTGTCCAGCGCCTCGGTAGCGATGCCCCATGCGACCGCCTGTTCTCCACTGAAGCCCTCGCCCAACAGCAACAATTGCGCAGCCTTGGCCTGGCCCAGCAGCCGCGGCAGGATCAGGCTGGAGCCGAACTCTGGACACAAACCCAGGTTGACGAACGGCATGCGCAGCCGCGCATCCCGGCTGACGTAGACCAGGTCGCAATGCAGCAGCAACGTCGTGCCGATGCCCACCGCCGGCCCAACCACGGCGGCGATCACCGGTTTGCGGCAATCGAGCAGGCTGAGCATGAACTGGAATACCGGGTTATCGAGGTCGTTCGGTGGCTGTTCGAGGAAGTCGACGATATCGTTACCGGCGGTGAAGCAATCGCTGGAGCCGGTGAGCAGCACCGCGCGAATCTGCGGGTCGGTGTCGGCCATCGTCAGGGCATGGGCCAATTGACTGTACATCGCCCGGGTGAGGGCGTTTTTCTTGTCCGGGCGGTTCAAGCGCACGGTCAGCAGGCCGCGTTCACGGTCGAGCAACAGGGTTTCGGTCATGGTCGGTCTCGCGTCTGGGAATCAGCGCTCAACCACGGGGCAGGAAGACGTCGGCCAGCAGTTGATTGCGCGGCAAGCCGGCCAGGTACAAACGCTTGGCAAAGGCCTCGACCCGGTCGGGATGGCCGCAGAGTAAGGCTTGGGTTTGCCGGGAAACAAGCCGCAGTTGCGCCAAGGCGGACGGCGCCTCGGCCGCGGTCAGCAGCTCCACCGAGAGGTTTTGATGCTTGGCCGCCAGCGCCTCCAGGGGTTTGGCCAGGTAATGCCCGGCCGCATCATGGGCCACGTGAATAAGGCGAATCGCGCCTTGGTGATGCTGGCGCAACGCCTCGCGCAGCAAGCCGAACAGCGGCGCCAAGCCCGTCCCGGCGGCGAGCAGCCACAGCGGCCTGGCATGCCAGTCGGGATCGTAGTGCAAGGCGCCACCGCGCAGCTCGCCCAGCCGGATCGGGTCGCCGGCGTTCATCTGCCGGGCCGCCTCGATGAACTGGCCGGGCTCACGGCAATCGAGGTGGAACTCCAGGAAACGGTCTTCTTCGGGCAGGCTTGCCAGGGAATATGGCCGGGCCACCTCGCCGGCCCACAGCACCAGATGCTGCCCGGCCCGATACCGCAGCGGCCGCTCGGGCGTGACGCGCAAGCGCAACACCTCGCCGCCCAGCCAATCCACTGCCATCACCTGGGCGGCCTGGCCGTCACGTTGCGGATCGAAGGTATGGATCTGCACATCCTCCACCACCTGGCATTGGCAGGCCAACCGCCAGCCCTGGTCGCGCTGCGTCGGGCTCAGGGCATCGGGACGGCTGTCGCGCACGTCGCCACCCACGCACTGCACCAGGCAGGCGTGGCAGCTCCCGGCGCGGCAACTGTAGGGCACCGGCACGCCGGCACCGTTCAAGGCGTCCAGCAGGTTACTGCCCGCCGCCACCGTCCAGTGCCGACCGGCGACTGTCAGTTCAGGCATCGACGTTCTCCCAAGCGGCGGCGCACCGATTGCGGCCGTCTCGCTTGGCACGGTACAGGGCCTGGTCGGCCCGCTGCAACGCGTTATCCAGGTCATCGCCCATGTCCAGCATCGTCATGCCCGCCGACAGGCTGAGGGCGCCGACCTGCAGGCCGATCAGTTCGACTTCGGTGAACGCCAGCCGCAGCCGCTCGCAACAGGCCGTCAGGCGCTGGGGGTCGCAAGCGGGCAGCAGCATGACGAATTCCTCGCCGCCGTAACGGGCCAATACATCGCCTTCGCGCAGGCACGCCGTGGCGACCGCGGCGAACGCCTGGAGCACCTGGTCGCCGGCGGCGTGGCCGTGCAGGTCGTTGATGCGCTTGAAATGGTCAAGGTCGATCAGGGCCAGGCCATGGGCGACGCCGGGCCGGAGGGTGTTGAGTTCGCGGGAGGCCAGGCGCAGGAAATGCCGGCGATTGAACAGCCCGGTCAGCTCATCGGTGGCCACCAGGTCTTCGAGCTGGCGCATCATCCCGCGCAAGGTGTCCTGGTGCGCCTGCAAGGCAAACCGCCGCTGACGCATGCGCTGGCGTGAGGTCTGGACGTAGCGGGCGTAAAACACCAGCCACACCAGCACGAGAAACAGCACGGCCACCTGCAACCCGGCCAGGGTGGGATCGGGAAGCCTGAAGAAGTAACCGTCCCAGAGGGTAATCGCGGTGAAACTGATGAACACCAGCGACGCGCAGCGCACAAACGCCCGGCGTGACAGGTGGAACAGCCCGAACAACAGAATCAGCACATAGAACACCAGGAACACGCCCCGGGCCTGGTCCAGGTGCGCCATCATCCAAGTCTGCCAGCCCAGGCCGATCAACACCTGGACTTCGGTGAGGCTGGGGTCGGCAAAGCGCAGGTTGCGGTCGGTGATAAACAATGTGAACAGCCCGGCCTGGCACAGCACGACCAACACGCTGCCGATGATGACACCGCGCAACGAGTCCAGGTAATGCCCACTGAAAAATGCCAGCCACAACAAAACCAGTGCCAGCGCGTACGTCGCGGCCGCCAAAGCGAAGCGTTTCAGCAAAAGACGTTGAATGGCGTTATGGGTCAATCGTTGACTCACCATGGGAAAGGAAACTGACAGGAGGCGTCCTACGCTACAGGCCAGACGCCACTTTAGTGGCGTGTAGGACAAATGACCATTCAATTCTGGAGCAGAAAAATGGCGTCAAAGCAATGGCCCAATTGACGCAGTGGCTCGCGCCCCTGATATCCCTGTGGCGAGGGAGCTTGCTCCCGCTCGGTTGCGCAGCGACCGCAAAATCCTGGGGCCGCTGCGCAGCCCAGCGGGAGCAATCTCTGGCCACAGGTTTTCCCCCTTACCTGTTCAATCCGTCGCGATCGCGGGCAAGCCTTGCTCCCACTGGGGGCTGGCCTGCGATATACTGCCGCGCCTTTTTAGCGTCGCGCCAGCATGCCCGGCGTGCCTTATAGAGGTGCCGCCCGTCGACCGATGCACCCAAGCGGCCGGCACCTTATTGAATGTTCCCGTCTTTAGAGAGGAGCGCGACTCATGACCGTGATCAAGCAAGATGACCTGATACAGAGCGTCGCCGACGCCTTGCAGTTCATTTCCTATTACCACCCCGTGGATTTCATCCAGGCGATGCACGAAGCCTACCTGCGCGAAGAATCGCCGGCGGCCCGTGACTCCATGGCGCAGATCCTGATCAACTCGCGCATGTGCGCCACCGGCCATCGGCCGATCTGCCAGGACACCGGCATCGTGACTGTGTTCGTGCGCGTGGGCATGGATGTGCGTTGGGATGGCGCGACCATGGGCCTGGACGACATGATCAACGAGGGCGTGCGTCGCGCCTACAACCTGCCGGAAAATGTCCTGCGTGCCTCCATCCTCGCCGACCCGGCAGGCGCACGCAAAAACACCAAGGACAACACCCCGGCGGTCATCCACTACTCCATCGTCCCGGGCAACACCGTGGAAGTGGACGTAGCGGCCAAGGGCGGCGGTTCCGAGAACAAGTCGAAGATGGCCATGCTCAACCCGTCCGACTCCATCGTCGACTGGGTGCTCAAGACCGTTCCGACCATGGGCGCCGGCTGGTGCCCACCGGGCATGCTCGGTATCGGCATCGGCGGCACTGCCGAGAAAGCCGCGGTGATGGCCAAGGAAGTCTTGATGGAATCCATCGACATCCATGAGCTCAAGGCCCGCGGCCCGCAGAACCGTATCGAAGAGATGCGCCTGGAGCTGTTCGAGAAGGTCAACCAACTGGGCATCGGCGCCCAGGGCCTGGGTGGCCTGACGACCGTGCTCGACGTGAAGATCATGGATTACCCGACCCACGCCGCCTCCCTGCCGGTGTGCATGATCCCCAACTGCGCCGCCACCCGTCACGCCCACTTCGTGCTGGACGGCACCGGCCCGGCTTCGCTGGAAGCGCCACCGCTGGACGCCTACCCGGAAATCGTCTGGGAAGCCGGCCCGTCGGCCCGTCGCGTCAACCTCGACACCTTGACCCCGGAAGACGTGCAGAGCTGGAAGCCGGGCGAAACCGTGCTGCTCAACGGCAAGATGCTCACCGGTCGCGACGCCGCGCACAAACGCATGGTCGAGATGCTGAACAAGGGTGAAACCTTGCCGGTGGACCTCAAGGGCCGCTTCATCTACTACGTCGGCCCGGTCGATCCGGTCGGCGACGAAGTGGTCGGCCCAGCCGGTCCGACCACCGCCACACGGATGGACAAGTTCACCCGCCAGATCCTCGAGCAGACCGGCCTGTTGGGCATGATCGGCAAATCCGAGCGCGGCCCGACCGCCATCGAAGCGATCAAGGACAACAAAGCCGTCTACCTGATGGCCGTCGGCGGTGCCGCTTACCTGGTGGCCCAGGCGATCAAGAAATCCAAGGTCCTGGCGTTCGCCGAACTGGGCATGGAAGCGATCTACGAGTTCGAGGTCAAGGACATGCCAGTGACGGTTGCCGTGGACAGCAAGGGCGAGTCGGTGCATATCACTGGTCCTGCCATCTGGCAGAAAAAGATCAGCGACAGCCTGGCGGTCGAAGTGCAGTAACAGGCATTTTGGCGCAGTGAAAAAAGGCCGGCGGGGCAACAACCCCACCGGCCTTTTTTTATGCAGTGATGCCACAGCCGCCCCCTGTGGGAGCGGGCTTGCTCGCGAAAGCGGTGTGTCAGTTTGCGGTGATGTTGGATGGACCGGCCTCTTCGCGAGCAAGCCCGCTCCCACAGGGAATCGGCTGGGAAAAAGACTTTGCACTCACCACAAACCATTGTGGGAGCGAGCCTGCTCGCGAAAGCGGTGGGTCAGTCGACATCAAGTTGGATGTGCTGGCGTCTTCGCGAGCAGGCTCGCTCCCGCTGGATCTCAGGTGACACAACACCCCAATCCACCACCAATCCCTGTTGGAGGCTAACTACCTGATCGCTCGAAGCAACCGCCATGCTATCGTGCCCGCCCGACTTTCCACTGGTTCACGCCAGCATGCTGCCGACCCCCCGTACCTTGCGCCTGTCGTTGTACACCTTGCTGATCCTCGCCGGCGCGGCGGTTGCCGCCACCCTCGCCGTGCGCCACGCCGAGCGCGAGGCCTTGGAAGAAGACGCCAGCCGTGCCAGCCAGCAGTTGGCGCTGTATGCCAATTCGTTGCACACCCTGATCGAACGCTACCGCGCCCTGCCCGCCGTGCTGGCGCTGGACCCGGAATTGCGCTCGGCCCTCAAGGGGCCGCTCAGTGCGACTCAACAGGATGCGCTGAACCGCAAGCTCGAACAGATCAATGGCGCCGCCCAGTCATCCACATTGGAACTGCTCGACCACAGTGGCTTGGCCGTCGCGGCCAGTAACTGGCGCCTGCCCAGCAGTTATGTCGGGCACAACTATGGTTTCCGCCCCTATTTCATCCAGACCCGCACCCAGGGCACCGGGCGGTTCTACGCGGTGGGCGTGACCAGCGGCATACCGGGTTATTTCCTCTCCAGCGCCGTGACCGGCGACGACGGCGCGTTCCTTGGCGCGATGGTGGTAAAGCTGGAGTTTCCGGAGCTGGAGCGCGAATGGCGCCAGGGCAGCGATACCCTGCTGGTCAGCGATGCCCGGGGCATCATCTTCATCGCCAACCGCCCGGGCTGGCGCTATCGCCACCTGCGCGCGCTGTCCGACAGCGACCTTGCCGAGCTCAAGGCTACGCGCCAATACGACAAGCAACCGCTGCAACCGCTGGCCTTCGAGCCGCTGCGCCGCTTCGATGACAACAGCCATCTGGCCCGGGTCGAAGCCCCCGATGGCTCGGCGGATTACCTGTGGGAATCCTTGCCGTTGACGGCCGAAGGCTGGACCCTGCACTTGCTGCGTCGCCCGCAGATCGCCTTCGAGGACTTGCGCAACGCCGGGCTCGCCGCCGCTGGCTTATGGTTGGCGCTGGTGTTCCTGTTGCTGTTTCTCAACCAGCGCTGGCGCCTGGCAAGGTTGCGCCAGCGCAGCCGCGAAGAGCTGGAACGGCTGGTGGAGGAGCGCACTCGGGATCTGCGCACGGCCCAGGACGGGCTGGTGCAATCGGCCAAGCTGGCGGCGTTGGGGCAGATGTCGGCGGCCCTGGCCCATGAAATCAACCAACCGTTGACCGCCCAGCGCATGCAATTGGCAACCCTGCGCCTGCTGTTGGATCACGGTCGGGTCGATGACGCCTACAAGGCCCTCAAGCCGGTGGATGACATGCTGACCCGCATGGCCGCCCTCACCGGCCACTTGAAGACGTTCGCGCGCAAAAGCCCCAGCGGCCTGCGCGAACGCCTGGACCTGGCGGAAGTGGTGGACCAAGCCCTGCAACTGCTGGAAACACGCCTGCGCGATGAACAGATCAGCACCGTGCTGCACCTGACCCGCCCGGCGTGGGTGCGCGGCGATGCAATCCGCCTCGAACAGGTGTTGATCAACCTGCTGCGCAACGCCCTCGACGCCATGGCCGGCCAACCGCTCAAACGTTTGGAAGTGCGCCTGGAGGCCGATGAGCAATTGTGGCGCCTGACCGTCAGCGACAGCGGCACCGGCATCGCCGAGGAGCACCTGGCCCAGGTGTTCGATCCGTTCTTCACCACCAAGGCCGTGGGCGACGGCCTGGGCCTGGGGCTGGCGGTTTCGTTCGCAATCATTCATGAATCCGGTGGGCGGCTGACGGCGGACAACCACGGGAACGGCGCGGTATTCTGCGTGACCTTGCCCATCGATCAGGAGGCTCAACGGCATGCTTGATTCAGTCATGGTCGTGGATGACGAAGGCAGCATTCGCAGTGCCGTCGAGCAATGGTTGAGCCTGTCGGGGTTCCAGGTGCAACTGTTCAGCCGCGCCGACGAATGCCTGGCCCGGCTGCCGGAGCATTTCCCCGGGGTGATCCTCAGCGACGTGCGCATGCCCGGCCTCAGTGGCCTGGATCTGCTGGCCGAAGTGCGCCGCCGGGATCCAGACCTGCCGGTGATTCTCTTGACCGGTCACGGCGACGTGCCCATGGCGGTAGAGGCCATGCGCGACGGTGCCTACGACTTCCTGGAAAAGCCCTTCAGCCCGGAAGCCCTGCTTGGCAGTTTGCGCAGGGCCCTGGACAAGCGTTTCCTGGTGCTGGAAAACCGTCGATTGCACGAGCAGGCCGATGCCAGGACCAGGCTCGACGCCAGCTTGCTTGGCGTCTCCCGCTCGTTGCAAAACCTGCGCCGCCAAGTGCTGGACCTGGCGACATTGCCGGTCAACGTGTTGATCCGTGGTGAAACCGGCAGTGGCAAGGAGTTGGTCGCCCGCTGCCTGCACGACTTCGGCCCGCGGGCGAGCAAACCTTTCGTGGCCTTGAACTGCGCGGCGATTCCCGAACCACTGTTCGAAGCCGAACTGTTCGGCCATGAAAGCGGCGCCTTCACCGGGGCCCAGGGCAAGCGCATCGGCAAGCTCGAATACGCCGATGGCGGCACGCTGTTTCTCGATGAAATCGAAAGCATGCCCCTGGCCCAGCAGGCCAAGCTGTTACGAGTTCTTCAAGAAAAAAAGCTCGAACGCCTGGGCTCCAACCAGAGCATCAACGTGGACCTACGCATCATTGCCGCCACCAAACCCGACCTGCTGGACGAAGCCCGGGCCGGGCGTTTTCGCGAAGACTTGGCCTATCGCCTGAACATCGCCGAGCTGCGCCTGCCACCCTTACGTGAACGGCGCGAAGATATTCCGTTGCTGTTCGAGCATTTCACCCACAGCGCCGCCGAACGCCTCGGCCGCCCCGTCACGCCCTTGAATGGCCCGCAACTAAGCCATCTGCTGAGCCACGATTGGCCGGGCAACGTACGCGAGCTGGCCAACGTCGCCGAACGCCAGGTATTGGGGCTCGATCAACTGCCCGTCCTGGAGGCAGAGCCGGGCCAGTCCCTGGCGGCCCAACAGGAAGCCTTCGAAGCCCAGTGCCTGCGCGCCGCCCTGACGCGGCACAAAGGTGATGTGAAAGCCGTGCTTGAGGAACTGCAACTGCCACGCCGCACCTTCAATGAAAAGATGCAGCGGCATGGGTTGAGTCGGGAGATGTTTTTGTAGGGCCCGCCATTTTGTGGTGGTTGTACTGGCGCCATCGCGAGCAGGCTCGCTCCCACAGGGGCATGTGTACACGTCGGGCAAAAATGTGGGAGCGGGCTTGCTCGCGAAGGCGTCGGATCAGTCAATACAGAGTTGGCTGACACACCGCTTTCGCGAGCAGGCTCGCTCCCACAAGGATCATATGTACACCGGACAGAAATGTGGGAGCGAGCCTGCTCGCGATGAGGCCGGTACTGACAACACACATTCCCCCTGCATAAGCGGATTCCCGCCCACACCCGCCGCCACAATAAGCGGATTTCCGCTTACGCAACGCCACAACCCCCTCTAAACCGGCCTTCTCCCAGCTGGCACAGCTCCTGCTATAGCCCTGTCAGGCTGCGTTCCCACGCGCTCCACAAAAACAATTAAACGAAGGATCCTTCAATGGATAACTCAAACACCCTGCCCATCGGGTCGGCTGCCGTGCCCGCCCGTGAAAGAACCACCGCCAGCCGGATCAAGTCGATCTTCAGTGGCTCGGTCGGCAACATGGTCGAGTGGTACGACTGGTACGTCTACGCCGCTTTCTCCTTGTACTTCGCCAAAGCCTTCTTCCCCAAGGGCGACACCACCGCCCAATTGCTCAACACCGCCGCGATCTTCGCCGTCGGCTTCCTGATGCGCCCGATCGGTGGCTGGCTGATGGGCTTGTACGCTGACCGCGCTGGTCGCAAACGTGCGTTGATGGCCTCGGTGTACTTGATGTGCTTTGGCTCGCTGATCATCGCCCTGAGCCCCGGCTACGAAACCATCGGTGTCGGCGCACCGATCCTGCTGGTATTCGCCCGCCTGCTCCAAGGCCTGTCGGTGGGTGGCGAATACGGCACCTCGGCGACCTACCTGAGCGAGATGGCGACCAAGGAACGCCGCGGTTTCTTCTCTAGCTTCCAGTACGTAACGCTGATTTCCGGCCAGCTCATCGCCCTCGGCGTGCTGATCGTGCTGCAACAAATGTTGACCACCGAGCAGCTGTACGCGTGGGGCTGGCGCATCCCGTTCGCCATCGGCGCGCTGTGTGCGGTGGTGGCGCTGTACCTGCGTCGCGGCATGGAAGAAACCGAGTCGTTCACCAAGAAGGAAAAAGCCAAGGAAAGCGCCATGCGCACCTTGATGCGTCATCCCAAGGAACTGCTGACCGTGGTCGGCCTGACCATGGGCGGCACCCTGGCCTTCTACACCTACACCACCTACATGCAGAAATACCTGGTGAACACCGTCGGCATGAGCATCTCCGACTCCACCACCATTTCCGCCGCAACGCTGTTCCTGTTCATGTGCCTGCAACCGCTGATCGGCGGGCTGTCGGACAAGATCGGTCGTCGGCCGATCCTGATCGCCTTCGGCATCCTCGGCACCCTGTTCACCGTGCCGATCCTCACCACCCTGCACACCATCGAGACCTGGTGGGGCGCGTTTTTCCTGATCATGGCGGCACTGATCATCGTCAGCGGCTACACCTCGATCAACGCCGTGGTGAAAGCCGAGTTGTTCCCCACCGAAATCCGCGCCCTGGGCGTCGGCCTGCCCTACGCGCTGACCGTGTCGATTTTCGGCGGCACCGCTGAATACATCGCGCTGTGGTTCAAGAGCATCGGTATGGAGACCGGCTACTACTGGTACGTGACGGCCTGCATTGCCGTGTCGCTGCTGGTGTACATCACCATGAAAGATACTCGCAAGCATTCACGGATCGTGACCGACTGATCTCCAAGTCGTACGCACAAAAGGGGCGAACCTACAGGTTCGCCCCTTTTTTCGTTCTGCCTGTCCAAAGATTTATCCGACATTAATCTCTGGTTAATGCCTGACCTCCATCCTCACCCTCAACAGAACGCCATTCGATACGCCGGCAATGGGCCTCATTGACCGTTCTGTGGCAACCCAATATAGATCTATTTAATTGATAGATTTAAGCATTTATTTGCGCTTTTTAATCAAATTAACGAGCGTAATATGAACTCCACACCCAAGGCGCCTAACGCCAAACATTCTGGAGCACGACCATGAAAACCAAACTGATCATCGCCCTGACCCTGTCCGTACTGGCCGCCAACACTTTTGCTGCCGACGGTTTCGACCGCACCAGCTCGGCCATCGCCGCTGATGGTTACGACCGCACCGGCGCTTCTACCCTCGCCGCCGACGGTTTCGACCGCACCAACGGCGCAATCGCTGCCGACGGTTTCGACCGCACCAACGGCGCAATCGCTGCCGACGGTTTCGACCGCACCAACAGCGCAATCGCCGCCGACGGTTTCGACCGCACCAATGGCGCAATCGCTGAAGATGGCTTCGACCGCACCAACGCTGCTGCCATCAGCTAATCCCCTTACCACCTCCTCACAGCCCGGCCTCGGCCGGGCTTAGTTGTTTTTGGATCACAGGAAAACGGGCAGCCTCAAGCCGAACACAAAGTGAAAAACACTGAAGAACTAATGTGGGAGCGAGCCTGCTCGCGATGACATCATCCGACGCGGCAACGGTTGCGCGTCATAAACAGCTATCGCGAGCAGGCTCGCTCCCACAAAGGTATCGGGCGCTCAGGTTTTGCTTGCTCGGCTGGAAATAACTCACCAACCCTTGCACTATCCCTTCGTTTTCAACCCATTCAGGACCCGGCCCGATGCCCGATGACATCCACTTCTACGAACCCGCCAACGGCCACGGCCTGCCCCACGATCCGTTCAACGCCATCGTCGGCCCACGGCCCATTGGCTGGATTTCATCCCAAGATGGCGAAGGCCGCCTGAACCTGGCGCCCTACAGTTTTTTCAACGCCTTCAACTACGTGCCGCCGATCATTGGTTTCTCCAGCGTCGGGCGCAAAGACAGCCTGAACAACATCGAACAGACCGGTGAATTCGCCTGGAACCTGGCCACTCGCCCGCTGGCCGAGCAGATGAACCAGAGCTGCGCGATGGTCGCGCCCGAGGTCAATGAGTTCGAACTGGCGGGTCTGACGGCGGCCCCGTCACGGGTGATCCAGGTACCGCGCGTCGCCGAAAGCCCGGTGTCCTTCGAATGCAAGGTCACGCAGATCATTCAATTGCAGCGGGCGGACAAGGAACCGGTGCCGAGCTGGCTGATCCTCGGTGAAGTGGTCGCCGTGCATATCGCCCAGTGGCTGTTGAAGGATGGGGTGTACGACACCGCCGCCGCCGAGCCGATCTTGCGCGGTGGCGGGCCGGCGGATTATTTCCAATTGGGGCCTGAGGCGTTGTTCAAGATGCATCGCCCGAAGTAAGCGATAAAATCCTGCAAACAACACCGCTCACTTGAAATGAAGGTATGTGTGGCGAAGGAGCTTGCTCCCGCTTGGGTGCGCAGCGCCCACCAAAAAAGGGGCCGCTGCGCAGCCCAGCGGGAGCAAGCTCCCTCGCCACAAAAGCAATCACCAAAAGGCTGATTACCAGACCAACCCGCCCTCGTCATCGACACCCTTGAGGTGGGTCAGCTGCAGGGCTGCCGCTTCATCGGCTTTGACGGCGGTCTCGAACGTCTGCTCTTCAAGCACCTTGTTGAAGCGCGGCGCACCTGAGCCGCCGATGGCCTTGGTGGCTATGGCGGCGTGGTAACCACCGCCCTCCTTGGGAACAACAGCAGAAACAGCTTCAAAGGTTTCAAAGGCTTTACGTGCCATGTCTTGTGCATCCTGGCGGTGGAAAATGACCGCCATTAAACCTTCAACCCGCCAGTTTGTGTACCTGTGCCCGGCACCCTTCGGTCGCCTGGGCGGCGGAGACTTCCCTGAAGGTATGGAAATCCAGGCTGCTCACCACCAGGTCTTGCACCAGCTCGGCGAAAATCGCCATGGCCGGCGAATTGAAGTAAGCGTCCATGGACGGCTGATTGACCCAGAGCCCAGACACCAGCCACAAATCAGCGTCGCATTGCGATTGCTGCAAGGCAAAGTGCAGGCAACCGGGCGCCTGGCGCGAAGGTGCAATCAGCGTGCTCAGGCGCGCACCCAATTGCTTGGAGCAACCGCCGCGGGCCCGGACAAAAGCCATGTGGCTGACGGGGATGTGTGTAGTCATGTTCAACCCTCCCAGGTAATCCGTTGTGCAGCCGGGGACAGGCTGCGACAGGATCAAAGGTTAAGCGCCGCGCCGCCAGCTTCGTTAGTCGATTCCTGCCGACCCATTGCACAATCCTGCGCATCGGCCGCTCGAATTTCGCCATCGATCCGGTTACAAGCCAGGAAGTTGAAACAAAAGGTTTCAAGCAAGTTTCGGCAGCGTTGCACCGTCATGGCCCATTGCGCCGTGCAGGATCAGGCAAGCTTTCAACAGGATGTGGCTACCGCTGCGCCTTGCACAAACATAAGCTTTGTCCATTGCTCCCTATTGCCTGAGGATTCCGGCATGTCGCCACTCGATCACGCCCACGTCCCGCTGGACACGTACCTGGAACAACAGCGCGCCGAACTGGCGTCGATCATTGACCGCAACACCAGCGAAGACGGCAGCTACGCCACGGCCATCGGCTCGCTGAACCTGTCGCGGCACAGCCAGCCTCATCGATTCGCCCCGGTGCTGGCGCAACCGGCGCTGTGCATCATGGCCCAGGGCAGCAAACAGGTGTGCCTGGCGGATGAGTCGTTCCAGTACGACCCGCTGCATTACCTGGTGGTCTCGGTCTCGATGCCACTCAGTGGATGCATCACCGACGTTTCCGCCGGACTGCCGGTCCTGGCCTTGCGCCTGGACATCGACCCGACGGAAATCACCGCGTTGATCGCCGACGCCGGCCCCTTGGGCGTGCCGACCCGCCCCGCCGGGCGTGGGCTGTATGTCGAACGGCTGGACACGCCGATGCTCGACGCCGTCCTGCGCCTGGCACGGCTGCTCGACACGCCGAAAGACATCGCCATGCTCGCGCCCCTGGTGCGCCGGGAAATCCTCTATCGCCTGTTGCGCAGCCCGCAGGGCTATCGGTTGTATGAAATCGCTATCGCCAACAGTCAGAGCCACCGCATCAGCCAGGCGATCAAATGGCTCAACGGTCATTTCGAACAGCCGTTGCGCATCGATGACCTGGCCCGGGAAGTGAACCTCAGCGTCTCGACCTTGCATCACCGCTTCAAGGCCATGACCGCCATGAGCCCGCTGCAATACCAGAAGCAACTGCGCTTGCAGGAAGCCCGCCGACTGATGCTGGCCGAAGGGCTGGAAGCTTCGGCGGCGGGGTATCGGGTGGGTTACGAAAGTCCTTCGCAGTTCAGCCGCGAGTACAGCCGGTTGTTCGGCGCGCCGCCGCTAAGGGATCTGGCGCGGTTGCGGATGACTGTTTGATCTGAGGTTTGTGCAGCCCTTGCCGGCCCCTTCGCGAGCAAGCCCGCTCCCACATTTGATTTGCGGTGAACACAACATCTGTGATCACCACAGATCCCCTGTGGGAGCGGGCTTGCTCGCGAAGAGGCCAGTCGTTGCGACTCAACTCGTCGGTTTCCAGCGCGCCTGATCGATCTCAATCAACGTAGGCCCCTGCCGCTCACGCGCCGCCAGCAACGCGGCCCTCAGCGACGGCACATCATCGATAGCCTCGGCAAAACAGCCCAACGCCTTGGCAACACCGATGAAATTCGGGGTGTAGATGTCCACCCCCACCGGCTCAATGGCGCGGTTGACCATGTATTTCTTGATCTCCTCGTAACCCTGGTTATTCCACAGCAACACGATCACGGGCGTGCGCGCTTCCACGGCGCTGGCCAGTTCCGGCAGGGTGAATTGCAACCCACCGTCGCCGATCAGGCACACCACCGCCGGGCGGCCGTGGCCCAGGTCCTTGCCGCCGAGCCAGGCACCGATGGCCGCCGGCAATGCGTAGCCGAGGGTGCCGTAGCCGGTGGATGAGTTGAACCAGCGGCGCGGCTGTTCCAGGTTGAAGGTGAGGTTGCCGGAGTACACCGGTTGCGTGGAATCGCCGACGAACACCGCCTCCGGTAGCGTCTGCAAGACCGCGTCGAGAAACACCGTCTGGGCCCGGGTCGCGGCGTCCCAACTGCCTTGAAGCTCGGCGCGCAACCGGGCGGCACGCGCCGGCCCCCAATCGGCGTGGCGTTCGGCCAAGGGTTGCCGGCCCAATTCATCGAGCACGGCCCGGGCCGCGATGCGGGCGTCGGCCACCAAGGCCAAGTGCGGCGAGTAGTTGCGCACGGTCTGGTCCGGGTCGATGTCGATACGCAACAGCGCACCGGGAATTTCGAAGCCGCCGGCGAAGGTAATGTCGTAGTCGGTCTCGGCCAATTCGGTGCCGATGGCCAGCACCACGTCCGCTTCGGCCACCAAGGCACGGGTCGCCACCAGGCTCTGGGTGGAGCCGATCAACAACGGATGGCGCGCCGGCAACAGGCCCTTGGCATTGATGGTCAACGCCACGGGCGCGCCGAGGCGTTCGGCCAACTCGGTCAATTCGGCCGCGGCGTCGATGGCCCCGCCACCGGCCAGGATCAAAGGCCGTCGAGCCGTCGCCAGCAGGCCAGCCACTTGTTTGACCGCATGGGGTGCGGCACCGGCGCGGCTGATATTCACTGGCACGCTGGCCAGCCAGGCATCGGCGTCTTCGACCAGCACATCCAGCGGGATTTCAATGTGCACCGGCCGTGGGCGCCCGGCCTGGAACACCGCGAACGCCCGAGCCAGCACGCCGGGCAACTCGGCGGCGGACATCAGCGTGTGGGAAAACGCCGCGACACCGCCCACCAACGCAGACTGGTTCGGCAGTTCATGCAGCTTGCCGCGGCCGCCGCCCAACTGGCTGCGCGACTGCACGCTGGAGATCACCAGCATCGGGATCGAATCGGCATAGGCCTGGCCCATGGCGGTGGTGATATTGGTCATGCCCGGGCCGGTGATGATGAAACACACGCCGGGCTTGCCGCTGACGCGGGCGTATCCGTCGGCCATGAAGCCTGCGCCCTGCTCATGCCGCGGCGTCACATGGCGGATGCTCGAACGGGCCAGCCCGCGGTACAACTCGACGGTATGCACGCCGGGAATGCCGAACACCTGCTCCACGCCATAACCTTCAAGTAACTTGACCAATACTTCGCCGCACGTCGCCATTGCCATTGCCTTTCTTCTGGTCGGATAAAGGGCCGCGCAGCGCAGGCGGCGGCCCCTTTCCTGTCTTGGGAATGGGGTTATTGGAACGGTCCGGGCATGGCGCCAACAATGGATAAAAAGTCATACTAGCCATGTCCTCACGTCATGGCTGGATCGAAATGAAACGACTTCCCCCGTTGCCAGCGCTGCACACGTTTCTGATCACGGCCCAATGTTGCAACTTCACCCGGGCCGCCGAACAGCTGCACATCACCCAGGGCGCGGTGAGCCGGCAGATCGCCGGGCTGGAAGATCATTTGGGTTATGCGCTGTTCCGGCGCCAGGCGCGCGGCCTGAGCCTGACCGCCGAGGGCCAGGCCTGGCTGCCACGGGTGCAGCAGGTGTTCAGCCTGATCGACGAAGCGGTCGAGCAGATCGGCGAGAAGCGCCAGGTCCTGCGGCTCAAGGCCCCGACCTGTGTGATGCGCTGGCTACTGCCGCGTTTGTTGCAGTGGCAAAAGGAACGGCCGGACGTGCCGGTGGAGCTGACCACCACCGTCAGGCACGGCGTGGATTTCCAGCGCGAAGCCTTCGACGCCGCGGTGGTCTATGGCCCGCCGCCGGACACCTCGCTGGCGTGCCTGCACCTGTTCGATGAGCAACTGACGCCCGTATGCTCGCGCCCGGTCCTGGAAGGCCTGGTGCCGTTGCATGATCCCGCCGACCTGCAACACCACCTGCTGTTGCACCCGGCCCTTGACCAGCGCGACTGGAACGCCTGGCTGGCGGCGGCC
The DNA here is from genome assembly GCF_014268705.1 of Pseudomonas sp. SWRI179. Classification (NCBI taxonomy): domain Bacteria; kingdom Pseudomonadati; phylum Pseudomonadota; class Gammaproteobacteria; order Pseudomonadales; family Pseudomonadaceae; genus Pseudomonas; species Pseudomonas sp. SWRI179. The sequence goes on from NZ_JABWRA010000013.1 coordinate 87,416, forward strand.
GATGTGCATTTAAGCAATGTCAGCAAGGGCCAGCACTTCGAAACCCTGGACCTGGCAATGTCCATGGCTTCCCAGGGCACCGGCGTGGCGATTGGCGACTGGTCGCTGATCGGCGACGACCTGAGCGCCGGCCGACTGGTGATGCCGTTCGAGCTGAAGGTCAAGACCGGCCTGGGCTATCACCTGGTGCACCCGCGCAAGCCCCAGGCCTCGGGGCCATTGCAGGCATTGATGGGGTGGTTGGTGGAGCAGGCTCAAACACGTTGAATGCTCGCAAGGTGCTTTTGTGGCGAGGGAGCTTGCTCCCGCTGGAGCGCGAAGCGGTCCCAAAATGTTTCAACCTCAAAATAGATCAAGGCATGAAATGTTGGGGCTGCTGCGCCCGAAGCGTCGGACCGGCCCAGCGGGAGCAAGCTCCCTCGCCACAAAAGCCGGGCAGGACCTTAGAAAAAGTGTTCCATCAAAGCAGATTCGGCGCCTGCGCCGGCTCGATCTGCGCCCAGTGCGAAGTGTCTTCACGGTGCTGCTGCAGGTACGGCAACACTGCCCCCAGCAAGGGCGCCTTGAACGCGTCCTGGAAGCGATGGGCCAGGCCCGGGATCAGTTTCAGTTGGCTGCCTTGGATGTGCGCCGCCAAGTGCACGCCGTGCATCACCGGCAGCAAAGGGTCGGCGGTGCCGTGGACGACCAGGGTCGGCACCCGCAGTTGATTGAGCAGGGCCACCCGGCTCGGCTCGGCCATGATCGCCATGATCTGGCGCTTCACGCCTTCAGGATTGAAGGCCCGGTCATAAGCCACGGCGGCCTGATGCAGCAAGGCCTGGCGATCGTCCATCACCACCGGGCTGCCCAACGCGGCCAGTAGATCGGCTTGCTGTTCAAGGGCCATTTCGCGATTCGGCGCACCGCGTCGGGACAACAGCTGCACCAGTCTTTCGCTGGGCGCGGGCAAGCCGGCGGCACTGGAACTGGTCATGATCAGGGTCAGGCTTTCAACCCGCTCAGGCGCCATGGCGGCCATATGCTGGGCGATCATCCCGCCCATGCTCGCGCCCAGCACATGGAAGCGCTGCACCTGCAAGGCATCCATCAGCCCCAGCCCGTCGTCGGCCATGTCCGTCAGGGTATACGGCGCGGCCACGGGCAAGCCGAGTTTGTAGCGCAGGGCTTCAAACGTCAGGTTGGCGCTGCCGGGCGCCTGACGCCAGGTGGACAGGCCAACATCGCGGTTGTCGTAGCGAATCACCCGGAAACCCTGCTCACACAGGGCGACCACCACTTCGTCCGGCCAATGGATCAGTTGCCCGCCCAGGCCCATCACCAACAGCAAGGCAGGATCCGAGGCACGGCCAATGCTTTGGTAAGCCAGGCTGACCTGATCCAGGTCGACATGTTGAGTTGCAACATTGACATCACAACGAGCCGCCGCCATCGACGGCAGGCCGAACAACAGCACGGCCAGGAAAATGAATACACGCATGAAGAAACACCAAAACGCAGAACCCCAGTAGAGCGCGAGTCTGATGAAGTTTGTTCAAGCGCGCTGCCACAGTTGCGTGACAGTTTGATGAAGATTGCCGAGTGGTTGTTTTGAAGCTCAGTGAGCACCCCGTGGCGAGGGAGCTTGCTCCCGCTGGGCTGCGTAGCAGCCCCAACATTTCATGCCTTGATCTTATGTTGAGGTTGAGGCCTTTTGGGACCGCTTCGCGGTCCAGCGGGAGCAAGCTCCCTCGCCACAAAAAAAAGCGCCCTTGCCAGAAATTGGCGCTCGCCTACTACATCCGGATCTCAGGCCAACTGGCTACGCAACTGCCGCGCCGCCGCCACCATGTTCACCAGCGCCGCTTCCGTTTCTGGCCAGCCCCGAGTCTTCAGCCCGCAGTCGGGGTTGATCCACAGCCGCTCGGCAGCGATCCGTTTCACCGCCTTGCTCATCAGCGCAACCATCTCGGCGGTGTCCGGCACCCGTGGCGAGTGGATGTCGTAGACACCCGGGCCGATGTCGTTCGGGTAGTCGAACGCCTCGAAAGCTTCCAGCAATTCCATGTCCGAACGGGAGGTTTCGATGGTGATCACATCGGCGTCCATGTCGGCGATGGCCTTGATCACATCATTGAACTCGCTGTAGCACATGTGGGTATGGATCTGGGTGTCATCCGCCACGCCCGAGGCGCACAAGCGGAAAGCCTCCACGGCCCAATCCAGGTAGGCCTGCCATTCCCCGCGACGCAACGGCAACCCCTCGCGGAACGCCGCTTCGTCGATCTGCACAATCTTGATCCCGGCTTTTTCCAAGTCCAACACTTCGTCCCGCAGGGCCAGGGCCAGTTGCCGGGCCTGGACCTGGCGCGACACGTCTTCGCGGGGGAACGACCACATCAGCATGGTCACGGGACCGGTGAGCATGCCTTTCATGACCTTGTCGGTCAGGCTTTGCGCGTAACGGATCCAGTCGACGGTCATGGCTTTCGGGCGGCTGATATCGCCGTAGATGATCGCCGGCTTCACACACCGCGAGCCATAACTCTGCACCCAGCCGAAACGGGTGAAGGCATAGCCGTCCAGTTGCTCGGCGAAGTACTCCACCATGTCGTTGCGTTCGGCTTCACCGTGCACCAGCACGTCCAGGCCCAGGCGCTCCTGTATCTGCACGGCATGGCGGATCTCGGTGTGCATGGCGTCCTGATAGTCGTTGGCCGACAATTTGCCTTGTTTGTAGGCCTGGCGCGCCAGGCGGATGGCCGGGGTCTGCGGGAAGGAGCCGATAGTGGTGGTGGGAAAGGTCGGCAGCGCCAGGCGTGCGCTCTGGCGTTCGATGCGCTGGGCAAACGGCGAGCGCCGCTGGCTGTCCTGTGGACTGATCGCTGCGAGGCGCGCCTGGACCTCGGCTTTGTGAATACGCGCCGAGCCCGCGCGACGGGCCTGCACCGCGCGGCTGTCGCTCAAGGCCTGTCGCACGGCGGGGGCCAGGGGATCGTTCAGCGCATCGCGCAGCACCGCGACTTCACCGCACTTCTGCACGGCAAAGGCGAGCCAGCTTTTGAGTTCCGGATCGAGCCGATCTTCACGTTCCAGATCCACCGGGCTGTGCAGCAGCGAGCACGAGGTGCTGACCCAGAGGTTGTCGCCAAAGCGCTCCTGGGCCGGTTGCAAATGCGCCAGCGCCTGTTCCAGTTCGCAGCGCCAGACGTTGCGACCGTTGACCAGGCCCACCGAGAGAATCTTGTACGTCGGCAGGCGGTCCAGCACCTGGCCCAGTTGTTCCGGGTCACGTACCGCGTCGATGTGCAAGCCGTCCACCGGCAGGCTCACCGCCAGGCCGAGGTTGTCTTGCAGGCCACTGAAATAGGTGGCCACGAGTTTTTTCAACGGCGAGTACTGGAGGATGTGATAAGCGCGCTCGAAGGCGCTCTTCCAGGCCTGAGGCAGGTCGAGGGTGAGGATCGGTTCGTCGATCTGCACCCATTCCACGCCCTGGGCCTTGAGGCGGTTGAGGATTTCACCATAGACCGGCAGCAGGCGCTCCAGCAGGTCGAGTTTGTCGAACGCCTCGCCCTTGGCCTTGCCCAGCCACAAGTAGGTCAACGGGCCGATGATCACCGGTTTGACCCGGTGGCCCAAGGCATGGGCCTCGTCCACTTCGTCAAACAACTGTTCCCAGCTCAGGGCGAAGGCCTGGTCGGCGGAAAACTCCGGGACCAGGTAGTGGTAGTTGGTGTCGAACCACTTGGTCAGCTCCTGGGCGTATTGCGCCTGGCCGTGGTCGGCACCGCAGCAACTGGCCGTGGCGCCACGGGCCATGGCGAACAAGGTGTCGAGGGTCGGTCGGCCCTGGGCATTCAAGGTGCTCTGGAAACGCTGCGGGACAGCGCCCAGGGTCAACGTGTGGCTGAGCACTTGGTCGTACCAGGCGAAATCGCCGACGGGCAGCAGGTCGATGCCGGCGTCCTTTTGCAGTTGCCAGTGCCGGGCCCGCAGTTCACGGCCTACGGCCTGCAACGCTACCGGGGCCAGATCGCCCTTCCAGTAGGCCTCGAGGGCTTTTTTCAATTCGCGGTCGGCGCCGATGCGGGGGAAACCGAGGGTGTGGGCCAGGGCCATGGTGTGCGTCCTCCTGTAAAAGATGGCGCCATTGTCGACAACCCGACCTGCATGAGACAAACTCAACCTTTTCGTGTTGATCACAAGTTTTACTCATGGAGCTACTCCGGTGCTTGAACTCCGTCACCTCAAGACCCTGCACGCCCTGCGCGAAGCCGACAGCCTGGTCGAAGCCGCCGAACGCCTGCACCTGACCCAGTCCGCCCTCTCCCATCAGTTCAAGGAATTGGAAGAGCGCCTGGGCATGCAGTTGTTCGTGCGCAAGACCAAGCCAGTACGCTTCACCAGCGCCGGCCTGCGCCTGTTGCAACTGGCCGATGCCGCCCTGCCGTTACTGCGCAGTGCTGAACGGGACATCGCGCGGCTGGCGGGCGGCACCGCCGGGCGCCTGCACATGGCTATCGAGTGCCACAGCTGCTTCCAGTGGCTGATGCCGACCATCGACCAGTTCCGCGATGCCTGGCCGGAAGTCGAGCTGGACCTGGCCTCGGGCTTCGCTTTCGCGCCGTTGCCGGCCCTGGCCCGAGGCGACCTTGACCTGGTGGTGACCTCCGACCCGCTGGAACTGGCCGGCATCACCTACGTGCCGCTGTTCACCTATGAAGCGATGCTTGCCGTCGCCAACCAACATCGGTTGGCGGGCAAGCCCTACATCGTGCCCGAGGACTTGGTCAGCGAGACCCTGATCACCTATCCCGTGGAGCGAGACCGGTTGGACATCTTCACCCGCTTCCTTGAACCGGCCGACATCGAACCGGCCCAGGTGCGCACGTCCGAGCTGACGGTGATGATGATGCAACTGGTGGCCAGCGGCCGTGGCGTGTGCGGCATGCCGCACTGGGCGCTGCATGAATACAGCTCACGGGGCTATGTGAAAGCCAAGCGGCTGGGGGAGAAAGGCTTGTTCGCCACGCTGTACGCAGCGGTGCGCACCGACATGCTCGACGCGCCATACATGCGCGATTTCTTGCTGACGGCCAAGGACACGTCGTTTTCGACATTGGATGGGGTCAGTGCCGTGCGCTGACCGCTTTTGTGGCGAGGGAGCTTGCTCCCGCTTGGGCGCGAAGCGGCCACAAAACGGGTCTGCTGCGCAGCCCAGCGGGAGCAAGCTCCCTCGCCACAAAAGCTCCATCACTCAAATCAGTGGTTCGATCAAAGTTCTAGCCACATATGGATTTTGTCGAGGTACTCATCGTCCACCCGGATCGCCATCGGCTCGAGGCCGTACAAGACGAAACCGCAGCGCTGGTAGAGCTTGAGCGCCGGCTCGTTGCCAGCGGTGACGGTCAGTTGCACCAGGCGCAGGAAGGTGTGGCGCCGGGCTTCGTCGAGGGCGGCCTGCACCAGTTGGTGGCCGAGCCCGCGATGGCGATGTTCGTCGGCGACGTACATGCCGAACAGCAGCGCCTTGTGTCGGGCTTTTTCCCGGGGCTCCAGGGCCAGGCCGACGATGCCGACCAGTTCTTGTTCGACAAACGCCCCCAACAGTACATCGAGCCGACTGCCCAGGCGTGACTCCCACCAGTTGATGGGCAACATCGCCCGCTCGCTGACGCTGGAGGTGAAGGCCTGGGGGTGCAAGGCATACGCCTGGAGCATCAGCTCGCGATAGGCTTCGGCATCGCCAGCCCGCAGGCGTCGGATGCTCACGCCGAACGCCGCTGCTCGAGCATCAGGCGCAGGGCCAGGGCACCGAGGACAAATCCCATGACATAGCGCTGCACCGCCAGCCAGCTCGGGTTATGGACGAACCACGAGGCGATGCCGGCGGCGAACAGGGCGATCAGCAGGTTGACGCTGAAACTGACGCTGATCTGGGTCAGCCCGAGGATGAGGCTCTGGGTGAACAGCGAACCGTGTTCCGGGCTGATGAACTGCGGGAACACCGACAGATAGAACACCGCTATCTTGGGATTCAGCGCGCTGGTGAGAAAGCCCATGGTGATCAGCTTGCGCGTCGAGTCTGCCGGCAGTTGCTGGGCCTCGAAGGGCGAGCGCGCCCCCGGCTTCACCGCCTGCCAGGCCAGCCACAACAGGTACAGCGCACCGGCCCATTTCAATACTTCATAGGCCATGGGCACCGCCAGGAACACCGCCGTCAGCCCCGCCGCGGCAGCGAACATGTGCACGAAGAAACCCGCCACCACGCCCAACAAGGACGTGACGCCAGCCTTGCGGCCCTGGCAGATCGAACGGGAGATCAGGTAGATCATGTTCGGGCCGGGCGTCAGTACCATCAGCAACGCGGCGGCGGCGAAAATCAACAGGTCCGGCAATGGAATCATGAGCATCAGTCCTTGAGGCGTGAATCAGCAGGTAGCGAGAAGTGTCGCTCGATAAAACGGCAGGATCACCTCGCCTGTCAAGGGTGCCAGCACCAGATCGCTGTCGCCGGCCGGATCGATCCAGCACACCTCTTCGATTTCGGCCGCTGGCGAAACCGCAGCGTCGATGCTCAGCAAAAACACCTCGGCCTGCACGGTGAACCCCGGCTCGTTGGCCGCCGGTGCGCTGAACACGCCCAGGTAATGGGCCTGTGCCGGGTCGATCTGCAACCCCAGTTCCTCTTCCAGCTCACGGGCCAGCGCCTGCACCGGTTGTTCATGGGCCTCGATCTTGCCGCCCGGCTGCATGAAGGCCCGGGTGCCGCGCTTGCGCACCAGCAGGGTTCGACCGTCGGGCCCGAGTAACAGGGCGGCGGCGATGCGGATGAGGGGGGTGGTCATGAGGGGTCAAAGCCTTGGTCGCGAAAATGCCAGGGAGATTACAGACCTCGGCGGCGGGAGCAAAGCCTGGCGCATGCCACAACCCACCACAGTCCCCTGTGGGAGCGAGCCTGCTCGCGAAAGCGGTGTGTCAGCCAAATCATATTTAACTGCTATACCGCCTTCGCGAGCAGGCTCGCTCCCACAAGGAATCGCAGTGACCGCTAGAACCGCATCACCCCAAAATCGGCTTCGGCGCCGAAGGGTCGGCCGCCTCTTCGGGGATCTTGACGAATACGCTGTACCGCGCGCCTTCCATCGCTTCGAAGGCAATGAGTTTTTCGATCAACGGGCCGCTCAGGACCTTGCCGGCGTTGAGCAGCAACATGCCGTTGTCGGCATTGAGGTTGCGCGCCAGAATCATCCCTGCAGTCAACTCGCGAGTGGCGGAGACTTGCACCGTCGGATCCGACAAGGTCACGTCTTCGAGGTATTCGGCACAGGCCTTGATGAAATCCTCGATCATGTCCGGGTCGTACAGCTTGCCGGCGTATTTGCGGATGTAGACCAGCGCTTCGTCGCTGTTCATCTGCCGCTCCAGGATCAACCCACGCTGCAGCTCGATGAAATCCACCGCCAGCTTCAACAGCCGCGAACCGAACGGAATGGCCTCGCCCCGAAGGTGCTCGGGAAAACCGCTGCCGTCCCAGCGCTCCTGGTGATGGCGGATGATCCGCGCCGCGTCCTTCATCGGGTCCAGGGTCATCAGCAGCGATTCGCTCTGCTTCGGATAGGCGCGGTACAGCTCCAGTTCGGTGTGGTGCAGCATGTCGGCGGGCGTGACCATCATGTTGTCGGTCCAGCTCAGCTTGCCGATGTTGTAGAGCGCCGCCGCCATGGTCAGGTCGCGGTCGGTGGACTCATCGAGAAAATTGAGCCGGCTATAGACGCGGATCAGCTCGATGATCTGCCGGTTGGTCTGCTTGGCCTTGGGCAGGCGCAGGTTGGCGATCAGCGAAAACACCTCGGTGCTGGTCACATAGCTGCGCTTGAGCTCGTCATAAGCCAGGTCAAGCATGTCGGCGGTCTGCTGCAGCTCGGAGGTGCGCGACGCCACACGTTTTTCCAGGGTGGCGTTCAGGGTCTTGAGTTGCTGGTTCTGCTCGCGGTTCAGCGCTTCGAGGCGCTGGCGCTCGCTTTCGGAGTGCTGGTGGGCCAGGGCCTGGCGCAAGGCCTGCACCAACTCCTCATCGTTCCACGGCTTGCTGAGGTAGCGATAAAGCTGCCCCTCGTTGATGGCCTTGGTCATCATGTCCACATCGGCATAACCGGTGAGCAGGATGCGCAAGGTCGATGGATACAACTTGCGGATTTCGGCCAGCAGCGTGGCGCCATCCATGTTCGGCATGCGCGCGTCGGTCATCACCAGGTCGACCGGGCGCTCCTTGAGAATTTCCAGCGCCTTGGCGCCACTGTCTGCCAGCAGGATTTCGTACGGCTGGCTGCGCAATAGCCGACGCAGGCTGTTGAGAATCGACTCTTCGTCATCGACCAGCAGCACCGTCGGCTTCTTTACCGGAACATCCGGCGATTGACCTTCCATTTGCAACCCCCTCCTGATTCACGACAACCGTTCTACCTTAGCCCCAAAAAACAGGCTAGTAGATTGCGAAGATTTAGACACATTTGCCATCAGTGGCCGAGCGCATCCCGATCAGACGACTATGCTGTACCCCATGAAGGGCCATGTATAGGCCGAATACTCATGCCAGCGAAAGGGATAGCAGATGTTCCCAAGGTTCTATAGTCCGCATCAAAACGGTGCACGGCCATGAGCCTGCCTTTGGATAAAACCAATCGGCGGATCCTGATCGTCGACGACACCCCGACCATCCATGAGGATTTTCGCAAGATCCTCAGCCCGCAGATGAGCGCCGAAGACAACCTGAGCAGCGCCGAAGAGGCCCTGTTCGGCGCGCCGGTGGCGGTCGCCGGCACGAGTTTCGCGCTCGACTCGGCGTTCCAGGGCATGGAGGCCTTGAACAAGGTCGAAGCGGCGCTGGCCCAAGGGCAACCCTACGCCATGGCGTTCATCGACATGCGCATGCCACCGGGCTGGGACGGCCTGGAAACCATCGAACGGCTATGGCGCGCCGACCCCAAGCTGCAAGTGGCGTTGTGCACCGCGTACTCGGATTATTCCTGGGAAGATATTTCCGAGCGCCTGGAACTGGGCGACCGCCTGCTTATCCTGAAAAAACCCTTCGACGCCATCGAGATCCGCCAGATGGCCAGCGCCTTGACCGTCAAATGGCAGATGACCGAAGACGCAGCGCTGAAAATGGACATGCTCGAACGAGCGGTCGAGGAACGCACCCGTGAGTTGGCCGACGCCAATATCATCGTGCAGAACAGCCCGACCATCCTCTATCGCTTGCGGGGCGAACCGCCGTTCGCGTTGATGTACATCTCCCATAACATCACCAAGTTCGGTCATTCCGCGGCGCAACTGATCGACTCGCCGGACTGGGCGCAAACCCTGATCCACCCCGACGACCAGGACAAGGTCCACGAGGCCATGGTCCGCGTCCTCGACCGCGACACGCTGGGGGCTTCCATCGAGTTTCGCATGCGCACCGGCGACGACACGTTCCGCTGGGTGGAGAACCGCTACATCCCGGTGCGCAACGACCAGGGCCTGCTGCTGGAAGTGGAAGGCATCATCCTCGACATCACCGAGCGCAAGCTGGCCGAAGAGAAGATCGCCCTGCTCGCCCGCACCGACGGCCTGACCGGGCTGGCCAACCGCGCCACCGTGATCGAGCGCCTGCACCAGGCCTTCGCCGCCGCGCGTCGGGGGGCGGCGCCGTTTGCCATGTTCTACCTGGACCTGGACCACTTCAAACGCATCAACGACACCCTGGGCCATCCCATCGGCGATCTGCTGTTGCAGGAAGTCGCCACCCGCCTCAAGGCCTGTACCCGGGAAAACGACGTGGTGGCGCGCCTGGGCGGCGACGAGTTCGCCCTGCTGCAACTGGACGTGCATGAAGCGACCCATTGCGCCGCGCTGGCGGGCAAGATCCGCGACGCCCTCGTGGCGCCGTACTCCCTGGACGGCAACGACGTGCGGATCTCGGTGAGCATCGGCATCGCCCTGTACACCCCACAGAGCCTGAGTGCCGACAGCCTGATGGCGCAATCCGACATGGCCCTGTACCGCTCCAAGGAAAAGGGCCGCAACCAGTACCACTTCCACAACGAGGAAATCAACCAGGAAGTCACCGACCGGGTCGCCCTCGCCAACGACCTGCGCCAAGCCATCGAAAACCACGAACTGCACTTGCACTACCTGCCGGAAGTCGACCTCGGCACCGGCAAGATCCTCGGCATGGGCGTACAAGTGCGCTGGAACCACCCCGAACGGGGCTGGCTGGAACCGGCGGCCTTCATGCCGGCCGCCGAGAAGACCGGGATCATCATTGGCCTGGGGCATTGGGTGCTGGACCAGGCCTGCCAGCAAATGCGCCAGTGGCGCGACCAGGGCATGGCGCCCCCGGTGATCGCCATCGACCTGTCCCTGACCCAGCTCAAGACCGGCCCGGAACTGATCTACGACGTGCTGCGCACCACCGCGCGCTGGGAGCTGGCGCCCTGGGACCTGCGCTTCGACGTCACCGAAGCCACCCTGGCCCAGACCAAGTGGACCCACAACGACGTGCTGCCGCGCCTCTGCGAATTGGGTGTGCAGATCGCCATCGATGACTTCGGCACCGAATATTCCTCGTTCGACTACCTCAAGACCTACCGGGTCAATCACCTCAAGCTCGCCCAGCGGTTCCTGGACAGTGCCAGCGACAATCCCGAAAACGCCACGACCTTGCGGGCGATCATCAACTTTGCCCGGGACGTGGGCATCGGGATCATTGCCGAGGGCGTCGAGACCCAGGAGCAACGCACCACGCTGATGTCCAGCGGCGGGGCGATGCAGGCCCAGGGGCATTACTTCAGCACCGTGGTCGACAGCGGCCAGGCCGCCGAACTGCTCAAGGCCGGCACCATCATTCCCGCGACAGACCACTGGACCCGACCAGCGAGCCAGCTATCGGAGAGCAATCCATGAACCCCATGTCGGTACCTGCCAACCGGCGAATCCTGGTGGTGGACGATACGCCGGCGATCCACCAGGACTTTCGCAAGATCCTCAGCCCCAGCGCCGGCCTCGATGACTCGCTGGACGACACCGAGAGCCTGCTGTTCGGCACCCCGCAGGTCAGCCGGCTGCAGTTCCAGATCGACTCGGCCTACCAGGGCGAGGAGGCGCTGGAACTGGTCAAGCGCGCCCAGGCCGAAGGCCAGCCCTATGCGTTGGTGTTCGCCGACATGCGCATGCCGCCGGGCTGGGACGGCCTGCAAACCATCGAGGCGCTGTGGGAGGCCGACCCACGGCTGCAAATCGCCCTCTGCACGGCGTTCTCGGATTACTCCTGGGAAACCATGTCCGAACGGATCGAGTTCGACGATCAGTTGCTGATCCTCAAGAAGCCCTTCGACACCCTGGAAATCCGCCAGATGGCCAGCGCCATGACCTGGAAATGGCAACTGGCCCAGGATGCGGCGAGGAAAATGCGCAGCCTGGAACGCACGATCGAAGAGCGCGTCCAGGAATTGCTCAAGGTCTCCCACCTGCTGCAATACGACGTGCTCACCGAACTGCCCAACAGCATGTTGCTCGGCGACCGCCTGACCCAAGCCATGGCCCAGTGCCGTCGGCATGACAAGCAACTGGCGGTGATGTTCCTCGGCCTGGACCGCTTCAAGCGCATCAATAACGCCCTGGGCCATCCGGTGGGCGATGAGATGCTCAAGCGCGTGGCGCGGACGTTGGCGACCGTGGTGCGCGAGTCCGACTCGGTGTTTCGCTACGGCTCCGATGAATTCGTCGTGGTGCTGGGGGACGTTGTCGATCCGCAGCAGATCAAAGGCGTGGCCGACAAACTGCTGGCGGCCATCAGTTCCCCGCAACCGATCGACGGCCATGACCTGAGTGTCACCGCGAGCCTGGGCATCAGCGTCTACCCGAGCGACGGTTTCGACGCCGTGGCGCTGATCAAGAAAGCCGAGACGGCGATGCGCAACGTCAAGGAGACCGGTCCCAACGACTACCGTTTTTTCACCGAGGATATGAACCGTCGGGCACGGCAGCAGCAAACCATCGAATCGGGCCTGCGCCTGGGCCTGCAACGCAAGGAATTCGTGCTGCATTACCAGCCCAAGCTCGACCTCAAGAGCGGCAAGGTGGTCGGCGTCGAGGCGCTGGTGCGCTGGGACAGGCCGGGGCACGGCATGGTCTACCCGTCGGATTTCATTCCGGTGGCCGAGGACAGCGGCCTGATCGTCCCACTGAGCCAATGGGTGCTCCAGGAAGCCTGCCAGCAGGCCTGTCGCTGGCAAGCCGAGGGCATGCGCCCGCTGTACCTGTCGGTGAACGTCTCGGCCATCGACTTTCGCCAGCGCGGCTTCGTCGAAGGCATCGCCCGCACCCTCAAGGAAACCGGCCTGGAACCGACACAGTTAGAACTGGAGATCACCGAAAGCGTACTGATGCAGAACGTCGATACCACGGTCGCCATCCTCAAGGCCATCAAGCAGTTGGGGATACGCCTGGCCATCGATGACTTCGGCACCGGCTATTCGAGCCTGAGCTACTTGCAGAAATTTCCGGTGGATGTGCTGAAGATCGACCAATCGTTCGTCGGTGACCTGAGCATCGACAGCAACGATGCCAAGCTGGTGAGCACCATCATCAGCCTGGGCAAGAGCCTGAATCTGCACATCATCGCCGAAGGGGTGGAAACCCTTGAGCAGCTTGAATTTCTCAAGCAGCACCAATGCGAGGAAGTCCAAGGTTATTACTTCAGCAAGGCCGTCGAACCACAGGCCTTTGCCGACTGGATGACCGAATGGGAAAAACGCCAGAACCCGTTTTCGTGAACACCGGAGTGTCCTCAACCAACGTTTCAAGGAAAGCATCCCATGGCGTTACATGGACTGACTCTGGCGCTCGGCCTGCTCGTGGGAATGAGCGTGGCCGCGCACGCCGCCCCACTGGACGAACCCCTCAAGCCCCTGCCACCGATTCCGACCCTGGACCCCAAGCGCGTCCAGCTGGGGCTGCGGCTGTTCAATGACCCGCGACTGTCGGTCAACAACACGCTGTCCTGCGCCAGTTGCCATCGCCTGGACCAGGGCGGCGCCGACGACAAACCGTTTTCCCTGGGCTTCGACGGCAAGCCAGTGGAGGTCAATACGCCGACCGTGTTCAATGCTGGCCTCAACTTCCACCAATTCTGGGATGGCCGCGTCGATACGCTGGAAGAACAGGTCCACATCGTCGTGACCAGCCCGGCGGAAATGGGTAGCACCTGGGAGTCTGTCGTCAAGCGAATCGCCGATGATCCGGGTTATGCCAAGGATTTCAACGACGCCTACCCCGACGGGGTGACCAAGCCCAATATCCAGGGCGCCCTGGCCGATTACGAACGGACCTTGCAGACACCCAATTCGCGCTTCGACCAATACCTGCTGGGCAATACCGATGCCCTCACGCCCCGGGAAAAATTCGGTTACCAGCGGTTCAAGGAATACGGCTGCATCGCTTGTCACCAGGGCGTGAACATCGGGGGCAACATGTTCCAGAAATTCGGCATCATGGGTGACTACTTCGTTGACCGCGGCAACCCCACCCGGGCCGACGAAGGACGCTTCAACATCACCGGTGATGAAAATGATCACCAGGTTTTCAAAGTACCGAGCCTGCGTAACGTGGCCGTTACCGCGCCCTATTTCCATGACGGGTCGGCGCCAACCCTGGAGCGCGCGGTAGAGGTCATGTTCAAGTACCAACTGGGTCGTGAGCCCCTCAAGAACGATACGACGTTGATCGTCGAGTTCCTCAAGACCCTGACCGGTGAATGGGAGGGCAAGCCCCTATGACAGTCCTCCGTCGCCTCGGCCTGGCCTTCATTGGCGTCTTGCTGGCGGGCATCCTGTTGTTCATGTACATCAACTCGGGCGCCCAGCAGGCCGCCTCGTACATTGAATCCCGTGACCTGATCCGATTGCTCAAGCAACAGGACGCCATCTGGGACAACGAAATCCTCAAGTCGCGGATCGCCCTGACCCACAACTACGACCCGCTGGTCTCTCCGCTGCACGAAATGGCACGCCTGTGGCAGCGCCTGGACGCCATCGAGGCGGAGCCTGGCCGGCATGGGCCGTCACTCTGGGAGGCCCAGCGCGACGAATACCTCAAGCTGGTCAAGGAAAAGACCCGCCTGGTGGAACAGTTCAAGTCCCATAACGCGGTGTTGCGCAACTCCCTGGCCTTCCTGCCCACCGGCGAGGACGATATCCAGGGCCAGTTCGCCCGGCTGCCCGACACGTACCGGCTGGAATTGCAGAACGTTGCCATCGACACCTACGACCTGTTGCTCAGCAGCATGGAGTTCGCCCAGCTCAGCTCCCCTGATATCGCGGCCGAGGTCCTGCTGGGGTTGAACCAGCTGGAGGTCAACAAGGAGCGCCTGCCTGAGGGACTGCTCAACTCCGTCGAAGTCCTGCGCAGACACATCGGGGTGATCCTGCGGGAACAGCCAAAGGTCAATGAATTATTAACAGGCATCGAAATGGTCCCCTTGGCCGACCGCCTGGACACCATTACCAACCTACTCGAGAAAGACCAGGCAAAAGCCGCGGCCAAATACGAGCGCAACCACGTTTACCTGCTGGTGTTCGCCACGCTGCTGGTGCTGATCCTGATCTGGCTGGGGATCCGGCTGATCCGCAGCTTTGCCGAGATCAAGCGGGTCAACAATGCCCTGCAAACCGCCAACGACGAGCTGGAACAACGCGTCGAAGAGCGTACCCGCCAACTCAAGGACACCCAGAGCGAACTGATGGACACCGCCCGCCAGGCCGGCATGGCGGAAATCGCCACCAACGTGCTGCACAACGTCGGCAACGTGCTCAACAGCGTGAACATCTCTGCCGACCTGGTCAGCCGCAAACTGCGCAGCAGCAAGGCCCTGGGGCTGGGCAAGGCGATGCAATTGATCAACGAACACACTGACGACCTCGGGCACTTCCTCACCGAAGACGCCAAGGGCAAGCTGCTGCCCGGCTACCTCAACCAACTGGTGGAGGCCATCGCGTCGGAGCAGCAGAGCCTGACCGATGAGCTGGCGCAGTTGAGCAAGAGCGTGGACCACATCAAGGACATCGTCGCCACACAGCAATCCTATGCCGGGGCCAACAGCCTGCTCGAACCGCTGGTGGTCAGCGAGCTGCTCGAAGACGCCCTGCGCATGAACTCCGGTGCCCTGACCCGCCACCATGTTACGGTGATCAAGGAATACGGTGATGTGCCGCGGATCATGGGCGACAAGCACCGCTTGCTGTTGATCCTGATCAACCTGATCAGCAACGCCAAATACGCCATGGCCGGGGTGTCCAACCATGCGCGGAACATGACGCTCAAGGCGGACGTCGTCAATGGCGAGACCCTGCAAATCAGCGTCAAGGACGAAGGCGAAGGCATTCCGGAGGAGAACATGACGCGCATCTTCGCCCATGGCTTTACCACGCGTAAGGAAGGCCACGGCTTCGGCCTGCACAGCTGCGCATTGGCGGCCATTGAAATGAACGGCCACCTCACCGCCCACAGTGAGGGGCCAGGAAAAGGGGCGACGTTCCAATTGCAGGTGCCCCTGAAACTTGCAGAAGGTGAGCCATGAACAGTATGAGTAACCGTCGCATCCTGTTGATCGACGACACACCCGCCATTCATGAAGATTTCCGCAAGATCCTCACCCCGGAAGATGAGGGCAACACGGACTTGCAGGACATGGAAAGCGCCCTGTTCGGCGAAGCGCCGAAACCTGCCGCCACCGTGTTCGAACTCGACTCGGCTTATGGCGGGCAGGAAGGCCTGAACAAATTGCTGGCGGCAGCGGCCAAGGAACGACCCTATGCCCTGGCCTTTGTCGACATGCGCATGCCCGAAGGCTGGGATGGCGCCAAGACCATCGAAGAACTCTGGAAGCGCGACCCGCAGCTGCAAGTGGTGGTGTGCACCGCTTATTCGGATTACTCCTGGGATGAACTGCTCGACCGCCTGAACGGCCATGACCGCTTGCTGATCCTGAAGAAGCCGTTCGACAACATCGAAGTCCAGCAGATGGCCAACACCCTGACCACCAAGTGGGAAATGACCTCCCGTGCGCAACTGAAAATGAACAAGCTCGAAGACCTGGTGGAACAACGCACCCAGGCGTTCAAACAGGCCAGCGAACTGCTGCAAATGGAGATCGACGAACGCAAGATGCTGGAAACCCAGTTGGTGCAATCGGAAAAACTCGCCTCGCTGGGGCAGTTGGCGGCCGGGGTGGCCCACGAAATCAACAACCCGATCGGCTTCATTTCTTCGAACCTGGGGGCGCTGGACGGCTACTTCGGCAAGCTCCAGGAAATGCTCAGCGCCTACAGCAGCGCCGAGGAGGCCATCGCCTCGCCGGAGCTGGTGGTGAACTTGAGAAAGCTGCGCGAACAGGTGGAGCTCGACTTCCTGGTGGAGGACATTCCCCTGCTGATCAAGGAATCCAAGGATGGCATCGGCCGGGTCGGGCAGATCGTCAAGGACCTGAAGGACTTCTCCCGCGTCGACTCCAGCCAGGAATGGCAGATGGCCAATTTGCAGCAAGGCATGGATTCGACGTTGAACATCGTTGCCAATGAGATCAAGTACAAGGCCGACGTGGTCAAGCAGTACACGCCGTTGCCGGAGGTGGAATGCCTGCCGTCGCAGATCAACCAGGTGATCATGAACCTGATCGTCAACGCCGCCCAGGCCATCGGCCCAGAACGCGGCACCATCACCCTGCGCAACGGGGTCGGTGACGAAACCGTGTGGATCGAAGTGGCGGACAACGGCTCGGGCATTCCCCCCGAGACCCTGCAGAAAATCTTCGACCCGTTCTTCACCACCAAACCGATTGGCCAAGGCACCGGGCTGGGGCTGTCGTTGTCCTACGGCATCGTGAAAAAACACCACGGCGAAATCACCGTCCGCAGCGAAGTCGGCGTCGGCACCACCTTCCGCGTGGAATTGCCGGTGCGGCAGATGAAGCAGGCAGGCTGAGCCCCCCGGCAGTTCAAATTGTGGGAGCGAGCTTGCTCGCGATAGCGGTGCGACAGTCAATGCAGGAGTTGAATGTGCGGCCGCCATCGCGAGCAAGCCCGCTCCCACAGGTTTTTCTGGCGCTCATAAACTGATTACTCCAGCAACACACAACCCCTGTGGCGAGGGAGCTTGCTCCCGCTCGGCGGCGCAGCCGTCGTAAAACCGGCTCACGCGGTCTGTCTGAATGCTCGCAATGACCCCATGGGGGCCGCTTCGCAGCCCAGCGGGAGCAAGCTCCCTCGCCACAATGACCCGTGTTTCACCACAAAACCAATTGTGGGAGTTTGCTCCCTCGCCACGGGCCGCATTCCAAGCTAATGTCTCGCCAGTCGCTCAACCCCAAGGAACCCGCATGAGCCTGTCGTTGCTGAGCCGTTACGCCTTCTTTGCTGGCTGTGTCATCTTCACCCTCGCCAGCCTGCCGTTCCTGCAACACGACTGGCTCTGGCCGATCGCACTGGTGACCGGGCTGTTGAGCCTGCTGGGGCTGTTCGATCTGCTGCAGAGCCGCCACGCCGTACGGCGCAACTATCCAATCCTGGGCAATATCCGCTACCTGGTCGAAGGCATCCGCCCAGAGATCCGCCAGTACCTGCTCGAATCCGACAGCGACGCCCTGCCCTTCTCCCGCGCCCAGCGCTCGCTGGTGTACTCCCGGGCCAAGAACGAAAGCGCCGACAAACCCTTTGGCACCTTGATCGACGTCTACCAGACCGGTTTCGAATTCATCGGCCACTCCATGCGCCCGGCGCCGTTGAGCGACCCCAGCGGTTTTCGCGTGACAGTCGGCGGCCCGCAATGCACCCAGCCCTACTCTGCCTCGGTGTTCAACATCTCGGCCATGAGCTTCGGCTCCCTGAGCGCCAACGCCATCCGGGCGTTGAACCAGGGGGCCAAGCTGGGCAACTTCGCCCACGACACCGGCGAAGGCAGCATCAGCCCCTACCACCGCGAACACGGTGGCGACCTGACCTGGGAACTGGGCAGCGGCTATTTCGGTTGTCGCACCAGCGACGGACGCTTCGACCCGGAACGCTTCGCCGTCCAGGCCCGGAACCCGCAGGTGCGGATGATTGAAATCAAGATGAGCCAAGGCGCCAAGCCCGGCCATGGCGGGATCCTGCCCAAGCACAAAGTCACTCGGGAAATCGCCGAGACCCGCGGCATCCTCATGGGCGAGGATTGTGTTTCGCCGTCATGCCACAGCGCGTTCTCCACGCCGATCGAACTGATGCAGTTCGTCCAGCAACTGCGTGAATTGTCCGGCGGCAAACCGGTGGGCTTCAAGTTCTGCCTGGGGCATCCGTGGGAATTCATGGGCATCGCCAAGGCCATGCTGGAAACCGGGATCCTGCCCGACTTCATCGTGGTGGACGGCAAGGAAGGCGGCACCGGCGCCGCGCCAGTGGAATTCACCGACCACATCGGCGTGCCGCTGCGCGAAGGCCTGCTGTTCGTGCACAACACCCTGGTGGGCCTGAACCTGCGAGACAAGATCAAGCTCGGCGCCAGCGGCAAGATCGTCAGCGCCTTCGACATCGCCAGCGTCCTGGCCATCGGCGCCGACTGGGCCAACGCCGCGCGCGGCTTCATGTTCGCCATCGGCTGCATCCAGTCGCAAAGCTGCCACACCAACAAATGCCCCACCGGCGTCGCCACCCAAGACACCCTGCGCCAACGCGCCCTGGTCGTCCCGGACAAGGCCCAGCGGGTCTACAACTTCCACCGCAACACCCTCAAGGCCCTGGCGGAAATGCTCGCCGCCGCCGGGCTTGAGCATCCTTCGCAACTGCAGCCCAAGCATTTGGTGCGGCGGATGTCGGCGACCGAGGTGAAGTTGTTCTCGCAGTTGCATGTGTTTTTGAAGCCGGGGGAATTGCTGACGGGTGAGGTCAACGGGGCGTTTTATTCGCGGATGTGGCAGATGGCGCGGGCGGATAGTTTTGAGCCGCGGGAAGTTGCGGCGGCTTAAGCGCCGCATAGTTACTGATACGCACCAGCTTTTGTGGCGAGGGAGCTTGCTCCCGCTGGGTTGCGAAGCGGCCCCAATTGCCGAACACGGAGTGTCAGCCAAACCACGCCGACCCGTTTGCGACTGCTACGCAGCCGAGCGGGAGCAAGCTCCCTCGCCACAAGGTCCTTAGGCCTCTCAAGTGCACTGCTTTACCCGACTTTTTACGCCGAATCCACAACGCACCTGTAAGTTCTGACAGTAGACGCCAACTTCCTCACGATTGACCATCCACCCCGATGGTTCGCTCGTCATGGAAGGTGCTTATGTTGACCCGACGCGATCTGGTTGGTTTTGCTTCGCTTTTTGTGGCATTGGGTTCGGTGAGGTTTGCCGTGCTGCGGCCGGACAATCGTCGCCAAGCGTACCTAAGGTCTAATCCCATGGACTGGACCCACCTGGCCTCGGCAATCTTGCTTGGTATGTTGATTGTCGCCACATGGCTTGCTTCCATTGCCCAAGCCAATGAACGCACTCAAAAATCACAAGAGGACGCGGCATTCATCGAACGGTTGATCGGGCAAATGACCCTTGAAGAAAAGGCCGATCAACTGACCCAACTGAGTGTACTCACCATACCCACCGGCCCAATCGAAGACGCCAATGACCCCAAAAAAATCGGCACCTCAAAGGCCGGTTCGCTATTAGGTGCCTATGGCGCCGAAAACACTCGAAGATTGCAGCACGAAGCAGTCCAAGGCTCGCGTCTGCATATTCCGCAGTTGTTCTCGTTCGATGTGATCCACGGTTTCCGCACGATATTTCCCGTCCCATTGGCCGAAGCGTCGGCCTGGGACCCAGACCTGTCGCAACGAACCGCCAGGGCCGCCGCAGTCGAAGCAACGGCCAGCGGCCTTCATTGGACCTTCGCTCCTATGGTCGATATCGCACGGGATTCGCGTTGGGGTCGAGTGATAGAGGGCGCCGGTGAAGATCCATTCCTGGGGGCTGCCCTCGCCGCTTCGCGTGTACGAGGATTTCGCGGTGAAGGTCCCCCCGACACCTCGTCAATACTGTCTACAGCCAAGCATTTCGTCGCTTATGGCGCGGCCGAAGGCGGCCTTGACTACAACATTTCCGACCTGTCCGAGCGCACATTGGAAGAAGTCTATCTCACGCCCTTTCGGGCCGCTGTCGAAGCGGGCGTCGATACGATCATGCCCGGTTTCAATGAAGTGGACAGTATGCCGATGCACGCCAACAGGAAACTGCTCAAACAGAAGCTGCGCGATGAATGGGGCTTCCAGGGAGTCGTCGTCAGTGATTGGGCGGGCATAAGGGAATTGATACCGCACGGCGTTGCCTCCGTTCCCCGAGAGGCTGCGCGACTTGCTCTCAATGCGACTGTTGATATCGACATGGTCAGCGGTGACTACAACGCTGAACTACCGGCACTGGTGCGCAGCGGTCAACTTTCACAAGACGCTATTGATGGAGCCGTGCGTCGAGTGCTTCAAGCGAAGCAGCGTCTGGGCCTGTTCGACGACCCATATCGCTACAGCGACCCTACCCGCGAAAAAACGCAGTTGCTCCAGCCCCCCACACGCGCGCTGGCACGAGAGGCCGCGCAAAAATCCATCGTATTGCTAAAAAACGACGATGCGTTGCTGCCACTCTCAAAGAATCTACGCAAGCTCGTCGTGGTGGGAGCCCTCGCAAATGACGGTGTGTCCAGCTTGGGCTCTTGGAGCGCTGACGGTCGTGCCAGCGAATCAATCACCGTACTGGAGGGGATAAAGCGCGCCGTATCGCCCATGACGGAGGTTGTCTATGTCCCGGCGGCCTCTCCCGGCAGTACGGACATCTCCGGCATTGAAGAGGTTCAGCGTGCGGTCGTGGATGCCGATGTGATCGTGGCTGCGCTGGGAGAAACGGCAGACATGAGCGGCGAAGCACGAAGCCGTACTTCCCTTGGCCTGCCAGGAGCGCAAGATGCGCTGGTCGCGCAACTGATCAAAACAGGCAAGCCTGTGGTAGTCGTCCTAATGAATGGACGTCCGCTGGCCATTCCCACCGTGGACGAACATGTTCCCGCGATACTTGAGGCTTGGTTTTTGGGTACCGAAATGGGCCACGCGGTGGCGGACGTACTTTTCGGTGATGTGAACCCCAGCGGAAAGCTACCTATTACCTTCCCGCGCACGGTGGGGCAAGTTCCTATCTATCTAGCCCGCAAAAACACTGGGCGACCGCCGAGCGGCACCAATGCATACGCCTCAAGCTACATCGATTCCAAGTGGACGGCTCTTTACCCGTTTGGTCATGGCCTGAGCTACACCACATTCACCTATGGAACCCCGAGACTCAGTAACCAGCGCTTGGCCTTCGATGAAACATTGACCGTCCAAGTAGATGTTCAGAACAGCGGTCAACGAGCCGGAGAGGAAACCGTGCAATTGTATCTACGGCAAGACGTCGCGAGCATCACGCGCCCGGTGCGCATGCTGCGCGGTTTTTCCAAAGTCAGACTCGCTCCAGGAGAAAGCACAACCGTCAGCTTTCTGCTCGATCAGGACGACTGGGCGTTGCTCAACCATGACCTCTTGCGATTCGTGGAGTCAGGCATTTTTACGGTGTTCATCGGCGGCACTTCTGCCACTGATAATCAGGCGAAGTTTGAAGTCATCACCAGTGCACAACTGACCGGCCCCGGCTCAGCCATCCCACGCACCTTGCGTGATTAATCGATGCGCTGAATGAGCCATCACGGCGTTTGCTGAGTTGCACGAACTAGTGACCGGCTGAACTCGTCTCGACCTGGGCGGGTGCCGCTTTAAGGGTAAACAGTGAGGCATTCATCTGCCCATCCACAAAGGTAACGGTCTTTTCCCAATCTTTTTCCGGGAGTGGGCTGGCATCAACTGACATCCCTACCCACCAAACCCTGTTTCCACCTTGAGTTAACACCTTCAACTGATTGAAATATATCCACTGACTTCCTTCGGAAATGAAGGCGTTCCCCCCCCGTTCCAAGGCGTCCAGATCATTGGCTTTGAATGATGAGATATAGAACTTCGGCTGTATGCCCGTGTGATTGTAATAAGCGAATGGCAAATACCAGATGGCATTATCCAATACGATCTGGTCGCCCGGCCGAGCCGCTTGCCTAACCTCAGCTGCCAACCCGTCAAGTCGGAAATCCGTTCTTAATTCAGTTCCATTCAGGCCGTCCGCTTGCCGATACACCGTCAGCAGTCCCTGTACTTCTGCTGCTGCCATAATCATGATGGCCAAGCACAAGGTCGTAGGTCGCAGCCCCACTGCATCCAGCGCGGCTGAGAGCAGAAGCGGCAACCCGACTGCAGCGAAGACCAAGTAGCGCGGAATGAATAGCGGGGCAATCAACGACATGAAGGCCAGCGCGAGGACGGGAATAAAAAAGTAACCGGTCAATAACACACTGAAGCGATGCAGACCGGTGTCTTTCCAGACCAGCAGCGCTGCGCAGGCGATCACCACCAACCAAGGCAAAACGCGAGTAAGCGACGATTGCCCCTCCCAGATTGTCATCACAGTGAACTGCCAGACAACATTCACAACCGCCTGCCAAGTGATAGCCGGTATCCAACCAAGCCCCGGCCGGCCTGAGAGATGATCGATGAAATGAGGTAGCCAGGGCAGGAACAGGACAAGGATTGCACAGTAGACCAAAATCCAGAGGCGCGCGGAGAGTACATTTGGACCCGCCTTCAAGCGACTCAGCCAATAGCACCCATGAACCAGCACGCCCAATGCGGCGAAATAATGCGTGTAAAAAGCGGCCGTCATCAACAGCACATAAATGGCTGGGAACCGCTTTTTTTCTGGTTCTTTAACCCAGCACACCAACGCCACGGTTGCGCCCATCAGCCAGAATCCGAGCAGGGTGTACATGCGCGCTTCCTGGCTGTAACGAACCGAAATCGGCAGCAACACCAATAGCAACGCAGCCATCCAGGTTGCTCTTCGCGTGGCAACCAGGCTCATCAACTTTATGCTCAGCAAAACCGAGCCCACGTCGGCTATCACACTGAGCGATCTAACAGCCAAAACCCCGTCGCCAAACAAAATCATCCAGTAGTGCAGCGTGAGGTAATAAAGCGGTGGGTGAATATCTCGTCCCGTAATAGACCAGATCTGCCACGGCTCGTGCCTGGCAAGCAGGATGCTAAAGGCCTCGTCGTACCAGATCGCCGGTGTTGTGATGCCGTAAAAACGTACGCACAGCGCCAGGACCACAACGGCTGCCAAGGCTGCGCCGTCGACGAATCGGCTGGGAGGCTTTCCTGAATAGGCTCGAAAGTTAGTCACGAATAATCATCGCCCCGTTCGCAAATGCTCTCGTCAGTTCCACGCACGCCCGACTCTCCCCGAACTATTTCCCTGATGACGTACCTCGGACGATGCTTTGTCTCTAAATAGATCCGTCCGACGTACTCACCCAACACACCAATACCAATCAGCTGCACACCACCCAAAAACAAAATCGCGGTCATCAAGGATGGATAACCGGGCAGATCGTTTCCAAAGATCAGCTTGTCCAGCACCATGTACCCGGCATACGCCAGCGAAACCAATGAAATGAAACCGCCGAGGTAAGTCCACAACCGCAACGGTACAGTGCTGAACGACGTGATGCCTTCGAGCGCCAAATTCCATAACTTCCAGCCGTTGAATTTGCTGCTACCAGCGGCGCGACCGGCGCGGTCGTATTCGACAATGACAGTGGTAAAACCGGCCCACGACAGCACACCCTTCATGAACAATTGATATTCGGGAAGGGTCTTGATCACCTCCACTACTTTACGGTCCATCAATCGGAAGTCCCCTACGTTACGCTCGATATGGGGAGAAGCGATCCGATCCAGCAAGCGATAAAACAGCGCAGCGCATCCGCGCTTCAGGTAACTGTCGGACGAGCGATCTCGACGCTTGGCAAGCACTACCTCGGCGCCTTTTTCCCATTCGGCAATAAGCTTGGGAATAACCTCGATGGGGTCCTGTAGATCCACGTCCATTGGAATGACCACGTCCCCGCTGGCGTGCTCGATACCGGCAAACAGGGCGGGCTCCTTGCCGAAATTTCGGGAAAAATTGATCAACACAACTAGGTTATCGACCAGCGCGATATCACGGGCAAGCGCATCCGTCTGGTCAGCGCTGCCATCGTTAATGAAGATGATCTCCACGCTATAACCGGCCAACGCCGGGTGCTGACGGATACTCTTGTAGAACAGTCCCAAGGTCTGTTCTTCATTGAACACCGGCACCACCAGCGAGATTTTCATGGGTGGTCTCCACGAAACACTACGAACCTAGAGAGCAGGAAACCGAACACCAAACTCAGCAGTGAAAATACCGTCACTGTCAGTAGCCCATGGACCTGCCAGCGATCTCCCAGATAACCCACGGCAAAACTGAGCGCTCCCATAACACACAGGAAAAACCCATAACCCGTCGCCGATATCCTGGCTTCGAAGGTGTAGAGCGCATTGAGGTAGTGGGAAAATGAAGCAGCCACACAGAACGCAGCAAGATTACTGATCGACTGATCAAGACCCATTGCCACGCGCAGTACAAAAAATATCTGCCAATGAACCAGCGTATTGGCCAATCCGACCAGTGAATAAGTGAGGAAAACACGCCATATCGCCTTCATGCTCGCTCCCCAACCTATGTCCACGACAAGAAAACGGTTGGCGACAACACCACTAGAAGCGCCCATGCAAGACGACCGCACTACAACTTGAACCGAATAAACCCGTACCCCATCACCAGGTTCAGCGAGAAATACAAAGACAAAGCGACCGCCATCCACCCAGGCAAATCCAGCGCATCGCCGAACGAGCCGAAGCCATAACTCAGCCCGCCCATTGCGCCATTGCCCAGCAGATAACCTCTCCACGACTCCCCGGGTCGGAAGATGTAGAGGCCACTTACATAAAACGAAAACGCCGCGGCCATGCAGAACGCAGCAAAGTTACTGGTCGCCTGGGCCAGTCCAACGGCGTCGTGCAATAGAAAAAAAACCTGGCCATGGATCAATCCATTGACCAGCGCGATAACCATCAATGCAGAAAGTCCGTTCATCTTGGTACCTTGCCATTCGCCAGTTGGCAGGTTTCCAAGCTAGTCGACAGTCCTATGACGGTCTACTGTCAGATCTTACAGGTGCGGCACCGAATCCGACGGACAGTCAGGCTCACGCCTATAAAAAACCCCAGTCATCTGACCGAGGCCTTCTTTTACGTCGCGGTTTATCTTACGAAACCGAGCTCACCGAACCCGATGCATCACCGGTCGGTTGCAATTTGAAGGTGTAGAACAACACCGTCAGCAGCACCAGGAACGCCGGGCCGATATACAGCGCTACGCGGGTGTCGGGGAAGTACGCCATCAGCCCTACCACCAGCACCAGGAATGCCAGCGCCAGATACGAGCTGACCGGGTACAGCCACATGCGATATTTCAACGCCGCACGCTCGGAAGCGCTGAGGCCTTTGCGGAACTTGAGCTGGGCCAGCAGGATCATCACCCAAGTCCAGATCGCGCCGAAAGTGGCAATGGACGTCACCCAGACGAAGACTTTCTCCGGCACCAGATAGTTGAGCAGCACGCCCAGCAGCAACGCGGCGATGGACAACAGCAACGCGCGGCGCGGTACGCCGTTGGCCGAGGTCTTGGCGAAACCGGCCGGGGCCTGGCCGTTCTGCGCCAGGCTGTAGAGCATCCGTCCGGTGCTGAAGATCCCGCCGTTGCAGGAGGACAGCGCGGCGGTGATCACCACGAAGTTGATGATGCCGGCGGCGGTCTTGATGCCCAGGCGCTCGAAGGTCATCACGAACGGGCTGCCCTGGGTGCCGATTTCGTTCCACGGGTAAATCGACAGGATCACGAACAACGCGCCGACGTAAAACAACAGGATCCGCCAGAACACCGAGCCGATGGCGTTGGGGATGGTTTTCTGTGGGTTCTTCGCTTCACCGGCAGTCAGGCCGATCATCTCCACGCCCAGGTAGGCGAACATGACCATTTGCAGGGACATCAACACGCCGGACACGCCGTTGGGCATGAAACCGCCGTGGGCCCAGAGGTTGGAAATGCCCAGGGCTACGCCGTCGTTACCGAAGCCGAAGGCGATGATGCCAATGCCGCCGATGACCATGGCGATGATGGTGACGATCTTGATCAGGGCGAACCAGAATTCGAATTCGCCGAAGGCCTTGACTGCGATCAGGTTGATCGAGCCCATGCTGACCAGCGCGGCCAGGGCCCAGATCCAGCGGGGCACGTCGGGGAACCAGATGCCCATGTACACGGCGACGGCGGTGATTTCCGCCACGCAGGTCACCAGCCACAGGAACCAGTAGTTCCAACCGGTCAGGAAGCCTGCCAGTGGGCCGAGGTAATCTTGGGCGTAGCGGCTGAACGAACCGGCCACCGGGTTGTGCACGGCCATTTCACCGAGGGCGCGCATGATCACCAGGATCGCCAGGCCGCCGATGATGTAGGACAGCATGATCGCCGGCCCGGCCATTTCGATGGCCTTGGCCGAACCGAGGAACAGCCCGACACCGATGCAGGCGCCGAGCGCCATCAGGCGGATATGCCGCTCACCGAGTTCACGTTTGAGCGGACCACCCTGGGCGGTCTCGCCATGGGGCAGATGATTGCCGACAGGCATAGGGATAAACCTCGTCTTGTTATTGGATTAGCCACCGAGTGTCCAAGGCTGCGGGCGGGTGGGCCTGCGAGCATTGCCGAAACCGGGCCTGCCTTGTGGGCAGACCGTCCTGTGGAACGACAACCTCAGGATCAGCGGGTCGTGCAGTATAAAAAGCCAGGGATAGAGAGTTTCACTGTAAAACCTGGAAAATTCAGGGATAAGCCTGCGCCTGAATCGGGTTTCCGAGAGGTCTTGTCTGGGATCCAGGTCATACAGAAAACGCCGCCGAGTATTGCACAGTGATGGTGCAGCGTCATGCTCTGGCATGGGGCGATGGCTCTAGTGCAAGGCTTTCAGGCCCCATGGTGAGAGGAGTCATTTATGGCTAGCGGACTCATCTGTGGCGAGGGGATTTATCCCGCTGGGCTGCGTAGCAGCCCCACCAAAACTACAACCCGACCTGTCTGGACAATTGAGTTGCCTGCATTGGGGCTGCTGCGCAGCCCAGCGGGGATAAATCCCCTCGCCACAAGGTTTTCTGCCTCAAAGCCATACAGCGTCCCATAGCGGGTAATCGCCAATGCGCTCCACCAGCCCAGCACGAAGCGGATTGGCAATGATGTAGCGGGCGGAGGGCTTCAGATCCTCGTTGTCGCGGATCGCGCGGTCATGAAAGCCGCTTTGCCAAAGCGGGCCAGAGGCTCCGGTGATGTTATTGACACGATGGGTGCTGCGAGCTTTGGTGGCTCCGATCATACGACTCAGATGGCCCTCCTGGATTTGCAGCAACCAATGAAAGTGATCCGGCATTACCACCCAGGCCAAAGAGCTCACCTGGCCCGAATCATGAGCACGTTTGAATTCGGTGACCAATAGCCGTCCAATCTTCCAGTCGGAAAAAACCGGCCGCCGCTGATGAACAACAGCAGTCACCAGATAGGCTCGTCCTGGCTCTGAATAACGACCTCGACGCAAACGATGGGAATTGGGGCGTGGATGCATTCCTTGCTTCCTTTGAAGGGGTTTGAGTGCAGCCTAGTCATGCAGCTGGTTTTTCGACGCTGGAAAGGTCGAGAGCATATTCCGAAACTTGTGTAGTACTTGTGGCGGGGACTCATCTGTGGCGAGGGGATTTATCCCCGCTGGGCTGCGCAGCAGCCCCCAAAACGACAACCCGGTATGTCTGGACAATTGAGTTGCCTGCATTGGGGCTGCTGTGCAGCCCAGCGGGGATAAATCCCCTCGCCACAAAGGAATGCCATTGGCCATGACAAACCAGTGCCGACAATTTCCCCTCCCCCCACGCCAACCACCGTCTAAGCTTCAAGCAAGTCCGATCAATCTGCTTAATGGATCAGTCGACTATGGGCGCTTTGTGGCAAACCGATTCGAATGAACCTGTGGTCCCGACTGAACGTATGGAAGAAGCGCCTTTACCTCAAGAAAAACGCCGCGCACGGCATGGCTGGCGGGCATTCTGGTTGTTGCTGCTGATTATCGTGGTGGTGGTCGGTCTGGCGGCGGCCAAGGAAATGCGCACGTCGCGGTTTCAGGCTCGGGAGCTCAGCAAATACGCCGAGTCCCTGAGCTATTCGGTGCAACCGGGGCCCAGCGACGCCATCGTCTACCCGGGTGCGGGCCCGTTCGACCGGCGCTTGGGCTACAGCGCGCTGGGGGAGTTCCTGCCGCGGCTGCTCAAGCGCGACTACGTGATCCAGGCCCAGGCGCGGTTCTCGCCGGCCTTGATGGACTACGTCGAGAAAGGCCTGTTCGTGCCGTATGTGGAAAAGATCCAGGCCGGACTGACCATCACCGATTGTCGTGCCGCGCCGGTCTATCAGTTCAAGTACCCGCAGCAACTGTATGCAAGCTTCGAAGCGATCCCGCCCGTGGTGGTGCAAAGCCTGTTGTTCATCGAGAACCGTTTTCTGCTCGACCCCAAGCAACCCTTGGCCAACCCGGCCGTGGACTGGCCGCGCTTCGGCATGGCGGCCTGGTCCCAAGTCGCCAAACTGTTGAGCCTGCCGGGGCAGTCCGCCGGGGGCAGCACCTTGGCGACACAACTGGAGAAGTACCGCCACTCGCCTGAAGGCTTGACCGTGTCCGGCGCGGAGAAAATCCGCCAGATGATTTCCGCCAGCGTCCGTGCTTACCAGGCCGGCCCGCAAACCCTCGAGGCGCGGCAGCGGATCATCCGCGACTACCTCAACAGCGTGCCGCTCTCCGCGGTGCCGGGGCATGGTGAAGTCCACGGCATGGCCGAAGGCTTGCGGGTCTGGTACGGCGCCGATTTCAAGCGCGCCAATGAACGCTTGTTCAGCACCGCGACCGATCCCAAGAGCCTGGCGGAAAAAGGCCTGGCCCTGCGGGAAATGCTGTCATTGATGATCGCGCAGCGCCGGCCGTCCCATTTCCTCTCCAAGGGCCACGATGAACTGGCACGCCTGACCGACAGCCACATCCGGCTCCTGGCACAGAATGGCGTGATCGATGCCGCGCTGGCCGAGGCGGCCCTGGCGAGCAAGGTCAGCTATCGCGACTGGGTCAAGGATCCCACCGTCCAGCCCAACGAAACCAACAAAGGCATCAGCGCCGCCCGCAGTCGCCTCGCCGCGCTGCTCAATCGCCCGCTGTACGACCTCGATCGCCTCGACCTCTCTGCCACCAGCACCTTGCAAAGCGACTTGCAGGCCCAGGCCACCGAGTACCTCAAGCGCTTGGCCGACCCGGCCTTCGCGACCGAGATCGGCCTGATGGGAGAACGCCTGCTGACCCCGACCAGCACTACCCAGGTGCGCTACAGCTTCACGCTGCTGGAACTGACCCCGGACGGCTCGCGCGTGCGGGTACAGACCGACAGCACCGACCAGCCCTTCGACATCAACGAAGGCAGCAAGCTTGAACTGGGCTCCACCGCCAAGTTGCGCGTGCTGACCACGTACCTGCAAATCATCGCCGAACTGCACGAGCGTTATGCCCAGCAGACCCCGGCGGCTTTGAAGAAAACCGAGATCGCCGAACAGGATCGCCTGTCCCGCTGGGCCGTGGACTACTTGATTGAAAACACCGACCGCAGCCTGCCGAAGATGCTCGAAGCGGCGCTGGATCGCACTTACTCAGCCAGCCCAGGCGAGGCGTTTTTCACCGGCGGTGGGCTGCACACGTTTCACAACTTCCGCAAGGAAGACGACGGCCGCCTGCCGACCTTGCGCGATGCCCTGCGTGAATCGATCAACCTGCCGTTCATCCGCCTGATGCGCGACCTGGTGCGCTACGCCACCTATGCCGGCCCCAACAACAGTTCCGAACTGCTCAAGGACGACAAGGACCCGCGCCGCCAGGAATACCTGGCCCAATTCGCCGACCGCGAAGGCACCTCGTTCCTGCTCAGGTTCTGGAAGAAGTATCAGAAAAAGGAAACCGGCCAACGCCTGGAAACCTTCCTCGACGGGATGCGCCCTACGGCGATCCGCCTGGCCGCCGTTCACCGTTATTTCTTTCCCAACGACAGCCAGGAGAATTTCAACCGCTTCGTGCGCGCACATTTGAAGTCCGCCAAGAGCGCGGAAAAACTCACCGACGAACGCCTGGAGCGGCTCTACCAGAGCTACGGTCCCGGCGCCTATGACCTGCCAGACCAAGGCTTCATCGCCAAGGTCCACCCGCTGGACCTGTGGTTGATGGGTTACCTGCTGAACAACCCCGACGCCAAGTTCAGCCAGATCGTCAAGGCCAGTGAGTTCGAGCGCCAGGAAGTCTACAGCTGGCTGTTCAAGAGCCGGCACAAGAGCGCCCGCGACAGTCGCATCCGTACCATGCTGGAGGTCGAAGCTTTCCTGGATATCCACCAGCGCTGGCAGGAGGTCGGCTATCCGTTCGACCACCTGGTGCCGTCGCTGGCCACCGCCATCGGCAGTTCCGGCGACCGCCCCGCCGCGCTGGCGGAACTGGTGGGCACCATCCTTAACGATGGCATCCGCAAGCCCGCGCTGCGCGTCGACAGCCTGGACTTTGCCGTCGGTACGCCTTACGAGACACGGCTGGTGAGCAATCCGGATAACGGCAAGCGCGTGATGCCGGCAGAAGTGGCCCAGGCCTTGCGCGGTGCGCTGTCACAGGTGGTGGATGCCGGCACCGCAAAACGGGTAGCCGGCAGTTTCAAACTGGCCGACGGCACGCCGCTGGCCATGGGCGGCAAGACCGGCACCGGTGACAACCGCATCGAAGCCATCGGTTCCGGTGGACGGGTGATCAGCTCCAAGTCGATCAACCGCACGGCCACCTTCGTCTTCTACATCGGCGACAGCCATTTCGGCACCCTCACCGCCTACGTCCCGGGGGCCTCGGCGCAGAACTTCAAGTTCACCTCGGCCTTGCCGGTGCAGGTGCTCAAGGGCATGGCACCGTTTCTCTCGCCGTACTTGCAGCCAGGAACTCATACCCAGTGCAAACCGCTGGTGGCGGGGCAGTGAGTAACAGCCTGGGGATCAAGTAGCTGTGGCGAGAGGATTTATCCCCTCGTCGCAGAATCAGAAGGGTACGCGAGGCACTGCGTCGAAAATCAGAGTGATGTCCGCGGTGTAGAGCCCAGGAGCGAATGGGCGAGTAGGCGTATTTCTCTGCAGGATGAGCATCTGCGCCTGGGTGCCGGGCGTGGACGAGGCGTCGTCCACTACTTCCTTGGGTTGTCCGTTCAGAAGTACGTCGTTGAATACCACAGCCAAGCCAATAAACTCTGAACCGTTGCTTAAATGGACGGTTCCCTCCGCCCCATTCTCGATGTAGGCGTGGATCGAACCATCGGTATTCTTCACATCAAAGGTTTCGCGTACAGGCGTCAGCTTGTAGGTCAGCGCGTTGTAGTGCATGACTTCATCCTTGCCGAAATCGGGATTACGTGGCTGCACATGAAACTGCTTGTTGGGGATATTCGCGGTGATGTGAATATTCGAGCGGGCGTCATCGGCAGCGTGTGCCATCGAACAAACCAGGGCGACGGCGCCAAGCACCGTGCCGAATAGCATTTTCCTAAACATAGGTAGCTCCTTTTTTCATTGTGATAAAACGA
Organism: Pseudomonas sp. SWRI179; assembly: GCF_014268705.1. NCBI lineage: Bacteria > Pseudomonadati > Pseudomonadota > Gammaproteobacteria > Pseudomonadales > Pseudomonadaceae > Pseudomonas > Pseudomonas sp. SWRI179. The sequence continues at coordinate 119,189 of NZ_JABWRA010000013.1, forward strand.
AATGCAAAACGTGCCGTGGCGAACAAGCCGGCCCTGACGGGTTGGACGAACACGCTTCGTCCTACGGCGCAACCGCGTCGAATACCATGTGCACCGTGCCGTAGTAGTCACCGGGCACGTAGGCGTCACCGGGCCTGATGGCGGCGATTTCCAGCGGCACCTGCCGCCCAGGCCTGGCTTCGCTGGCCGACACGACCTGGGTAGAGTCCAAGGTCAATTCGACGTGGTTGAACCTCACCCGCAAATCGATCCGTTCCCGGCCATTGGACAAATACGCCTCCTCGCTCAGGCGCGCACCGATGGCGCCGTTGGTATTCTTCACCTCGTAGGTGGCCCGCAAGGGGCTGAGTTCGCCGGTGATGGTACTGAACGGCAAGCGTTGTTCACGCTGGACCAATTGCGGGTCAAGGGGCAACACATGGAAATCCACGGTGGGAATGGTCACGTAGACTTCGAACGTTTCCCGCTCGACCGCCGCCCAGGCCAAAGCGCAGGGCAACGTCAGAGCAGTCAGTACAAGGGGGCGTAGCAGTGTCTGGAACATAATGATTTACCTGTAGCGCAACGGCGATTCAGCGACGGCAGCCGTCACCCCTTGATCTCGATGGCTTTGCTCTGGCCACCTTCGATCAGCGTGAAGCGGTACTCGCGCCCCGCCTCCTTGTCGAACGAAAAGGTGCGGCCGGCCATGACGTGGTGCTTGGTGGTCGGCCGGCAGTCGTTTTCAGCCTTCGCCGCACAATCCTTGAACTCATCGATCACCAGGACGCTGTTGCCGTTGTTGCGCATCAGATAACGGTCGGCGTTGTCATCGATGACGGTGGCGAAACGGGTGTTCTTGGGCCGCACGAAAAACACCGTGCCATAACCCGCCAGCACCTTGACCCCCGCCGCCACGCGCTCCTTTTTGTACGCTTCGCGCTCCTCGGCGCTGACGGCAAATTCGTCTTCCGCTTCCGGCACCACCGGCACGAAACGCACCCGGAAGTACCGTTCCTTGTCACGGTTGCCCATGAACAACAGCCGGGTGCCCTGCACGCCGTTGGCCGGGACGATCAGCCGCGCCGGACTGGCCATCAGGCCGTCCTTGGCCGTGGCGCTGGCCTGGTTCTGCAGAGGCACTTCCTGGTAGGTGCCGTCTTCGTTGTAGAGAATCTCCAGGATGTTGACCTTGACGAAGGCCGTGGACGTCCCGCCATTGAACACCCGCTTCATGTAGGTACTCTTGTCACCGTCCAGGTAGTCGTAGACCACTCCGACGCCAATCTGCGGCCCGGCCTGGGCCACGCTGCAAGACAGAAAAACACCCATCCACGCCAATACTTGCTTTATCACTTTCCTAACCTCATGCATTAAACGCAATTCACTGAATACTGCCGGCCCACGGGCCATCAAACTTCCGAATCCCAGATCACCGTGACGTTGCCGATATAAGTCCTGGCGCCACCGTCCAGCATCTGCTCGACACTGGCTTGAGCGATTTCGAAAGAAAGGTTTGCTGCCCGGCGATCAACATAGAAACTGGGCAGGATCAACTCTGTACCGCTGCCATCGCGCAACAAGCGACGCTGGTTGATGGGTTGGCCGGCGAAGTCGGTCAACCCATCAGGCAGGCTGACCCTGATATCCACCGGCACGCTATGACCGGAGCCGGCGTCCGATATCGCGCAGGTATTGCCGCTGATGTATTGGCATTCGAGCATCATCTTGAAGCGGGTTGACGTCGAGAGATGAAAACGCTGGTCGCGAAACAGCCGAGTCGGCTTGCGACCATTGTTGAGCCAGGCTTGCCAGCCGTCAGGTGGCACCAACTCCACTCGGTTGCCACCAGGTGGGACTTCCACCTTGAAGGCATGCTCGACATCGAGCCTGAAATTGAGGGTAAGCGCCGAACTGCCGGGCAGCATGACATCCCCCATGTCCACTTCCCGCCCCGGCCCGATGCTGATCGTCAAATCCCCGGTGTACTGGCCGGAGGTCATTCTCATCGGGTTGGGCAGGCGCAGTTCATAGGCAAAGTCCACGTAGGTGTAGGCCATGCTGGGAATCGGATATTGGGCCTTCTTGGCACACACCGCTTCCATCGGCGTTCGCCAGAAGAATTCATAGAAGTTTTCCCCCAGACGGCCAAAACCGCTGAAATGACAAGGTGTCGGGGGAAATCCCCAGTTGTCGTTCCACAACTTGGTATGAGCAGTGGCTGGATCCACGCCGCCACCCACCAAGTCGACAACACTGACAGGCAGTTGGTATCGAGAACCGATACCGACCCAACGCACCTGGACGATCTCGGTTTCGCCAGTGCCCGAATGAACGATTTGTGCCGTGCGCCAATTGGCGGGCACCTGGAACATCGCCCCCTGCCGTGGATCTGTGTGCGCGGCCTGGATAGGCCTGATGGAATTCACATTCAGAGGCAGTCGAACGCTGTGCATCGCCCACATCCGACATTGCGAAGGAAATTCCGCGCAATAGCCACTCGGGGGAGTGGTATTGAGAAAGACTGTTTCTTGAGGCTTCGACGGGTCAGGCCTGAACACTGCACTGATGTCTTGGGTCAAGGCATTGGCGCTGCTCATGCAGCCAAACAACAGCGTTGAAACCGCACAGCTCGCTACTACCGACGTTCCGTTCATAGGCACTACCTCATTCAAATCCATTGAATAGACCGAACTTCTAAACTTCCGAATCCCAGATTACCGTGACACTGCCGCTGTAAGCCTTGGCGCCACTGTCCAGCATCGCCTCGACGTTGTTGCTGCCAATTTCGAAGTGCAACGTTCCCGACCGGCGATCGATGTAGGAGCCCGGCTGGAACAACTCGGTGCCAACGCCGTCACGTCGCAGTGGACGACGGCTGACCGGTTGCCCACTGGCATCGGTCAAGCCCTCGGGCAGGCTTACACTGACATCCACCGGCACGGCGTGACCGGAGTCGGCATCCGTGATGGCGCAGGTGTTGCCGCTGATGGCCTGGCACTCCAGCGCCATCTTGAAGCGTGAAGAGGCCGAGATATAAAAGCGCTGGTCACGGAACAGGCGCGTGGGTTTGCGGCCGCTGTTCAGCCAGGATTGCCAGCCTTCCTGGGGGACCAGTTCTACGCGATTGCCGCCTGGGGGAACTTCCACTTTGAGGGTGTGTTCGACGTCGAGCTTGAAGTTGAGCGTAAGCGCCGAGTCGTTCGGGATCATGACGTCGCCGAAGTCCAAATCCTGTCCCGGACCGATGCCATAGGTCAGCGACCCGGTGTATTGTCCGGACGACATTTTCAGTGGGTTGGGTGTGCGTAGCTCGTAAGCGAAGTCCAGCCACTCGTACTCCAGGTTTCCGAGAGGGATCAGGTAATTGGCTTTTTTCGCACATACGCCCTCCGACGGGGTCTTCCAGAAAAACTGATAAGTCCTACTACTAGCTCTTGCAGTCCCGCTGTAGCGACATGGCGAGGGCGCATACACCCAATCAAGGCCGACCCATAACATCTGGTGTGCCTGCAAATAACCTACGCCACCACCGACCAAAGTCATTACATCCCGATCACGGAAGAATTGTCTCGATCCCAATCCGGCCCAGCGCACTTCAACCGTTTCTGTCTCGCCCGTACCCGAATGGGTTACTTGTATCGGGCGCCAATTGGCAGGCACTTTAAACATCGCACCTTGCCGAGGATCTGCATGATTTGCCTGGATATCGCTGATCGAACTGGCCCTGAGGGACAATCGAATGCTGAACATGTTTGTTGCCCTGCATTCCGATGGTTTTTCCGCGCAATAACCACTGATCGGGGTGGTGTTGAGGAAGGTGTTCTCGTTGGGTTTCGAGGGGTCAGGCCTGAACACCGCGGTGATGTCCTGGGTCAAGGCATTGGCCGCAGGCACACACGCAAACAACAACACCGAGACGACGCTGCGCACTGCAACCGATAAGGGTTTCATTTATACAACCTCATACAATCAAGACAAATCGCAGCAAAATAAGTAAGTGGGCAATTCACTTGGGGGAGCAAGGCTTGGCCGCGATGCAGACGCCCCCTCTCTTCAGGTGAACTGCGTTATCGTTCATCGCGAGCAAGCTTTGCTCCCACAGTTTCGGAAGCGAGCTTTGCTCCCACAATCTCGGGAGCGAGCTTTTACTCCCACGGCCTCACGAACGTTGTTTCGCACTGCCAGCCTCGGCAATCGTCGTATCGGCCAACGTATCCGGCGTACACCGCAAATCACCGATCATCAACACGTCCCCTTCGCGACTGGCACTGTCAGGGTCAAGGCGGAACCGGCAGAACAATTCATTGCCATGACGCACTTCCAGCGTCGGTGAACCGGCATTCATTTCCATGGAGAAGAACCCGTCCACCTCGCTGATGCCGCGGCTGGCGTGGTTGATCACGTGATGGCCCTTGAGGGGTTGGCCGTGTTCGTCCAGCAAGCGCCCGAGCACGGTCACGGTTTTCATGACCTGGATCCGGCGGTAGTCCACCCCGCCCTTGTTCAGGTGATAACGGGTGCGTGAAGGCTCGATGTTCGCCGCCGGCGGGTGCACGCCTTCGAAATCGAACGTCACCATGCTGTTTTTGTACGCGGTAATCGGCACGAAATTACGGCCTGGACGCAGCACGGTGTTGCCGCCGGTCAAGTCATCGGCCAGCAGCGTGACGTCGTCCAGATCGGTTTCCACATCGACGATCATTCCGGCGCCGCGTCCTTGGGGTACGCCGGTGAATGCGGCTTTGCTGCCACCCACCGCGACCGTGCTGCTCAAGTTCAAGCCGCCGGTGAGGTTGTCGTTATAGGACGAACGCTGGATAAAACCGTCGCCAAACAACGAGTCGGTCTGGAAACTGCCGAGGCCGGACAGGCCCACGCCGTAGGTGTCGGCCAGCACTGTCCCGGAGACGCTTTGCAGCACGTGATCTTCCAGGTTCCGGCGATAGGACAGCGAGGCATTGTTGTCCCGCTCGCCATCGCGCGAGGTGCGGGTACCGACACTGCCCGACCAGTATTCACCCGGCCCGCCCAACGCCACGCTGAGGCTCAGGTCCAGGCCACGATTGCGTTTGTCGGCGGTACTCGACGTGCCGGGACGATCGAACACCGACAGCCGCCAGTTGGCATCGCTGCCGCGCACCTTGGCGCGCTGGGTCCAGCCCAGGTCCAGCCCCGTGCCCTGGACGTTGCCTTCGCTGTAGGCCAGACGGCCATTGAGGGAGGTCTTGTTGCTCAAGCGATGATTGACCGACAACGATGAGTTGCTGGTATGGCCAACGAACACGTTGCGCTGGCGAATGCGGGTGCCATCCGGCAAGGTTTCGTAGGTGTTGCGGGTGTCCAACCAACTGCGGTTGTGGCTGGCGACGATACTGCCCTGGCCGTAGCTGTACAGGCCTTGCAAGTCCATGCCGTTGCCGTAGTCCTGGGTCTTGTAGACGTTGGCGTACAGGCTGGTGCTGCTGCCCAGCGTCCAGTCCACCGAGGTGCCGACTTGCATCCGGTCCTGCACCTTGCGCGTGGAGGCGCCGAGGATGACCCGGGGATGCAACAGGTAATTGAGGCCAAGCCCGGCGGTCATGAAGCCCGACGGCTGGTCTTCCCAGTTGCTCCACAGCCGGGTTTCACGACCGGCGAACACGTTGTAGCGCCAGCGGTCTTCGGTGCTGTTCCAATTGTTGGGTTTATAGACGAGCTCTTGACTGGTGGCGGTGGTTTGGCCGTCTTCGATCAGGCGCACTTCCACTTCATAGATGCCGCCGGGCAGCGGACGGGTGTCCAGGCTTTGCAAGCCTGCGCTGACAGCCTGGGTGTTGATCAACAGGCCGTTGCGATAGATTTCCACCGATGCCTGGCGGCTGGCGGTGACATAAATGGGGTAGACGCTGGGCTTGGGATTGTCGACCGCCAGGCTGTCGGAACTGCCGTACATCACCCCCAACGCGGTGTCCGGGTTGGCGCCGAACGAACGGATCTGCCGATTCAAGCCGTCTGAGCCGGGCGTGAAATAACCCAGGCGAAAAAAAGTGCCTTCCAGCTCACGCTGGGTGTGGAGTTCATGGACGGCGTGGTACAGCTTGTCGTCCGGACCGCCCAGGCGAGAAAGCTGAAGGTCCAGCGACTGACTCCAGTTGCCGACGCTGGAACTGGCGTTGAGGCCATAGCGTCCGCCGGTGTCCTGTTCCTGGCCACCGTTGATATTGAGTTGGTTATTGAAGATCAGGCCAAGGCTGCCGCCTTCCGGTTGATCATAGTAACGCTTGGTTTCGGTCGAGCGCTCGACGTCGCGGGTCAGGATCGACACCAAGGAATTTTCGAGGCTGTAGTGCACGGCCAGCAGCCCGCCGGTGCAGTTGGTTTCACAGGCACCCAGTGACTGTCCTTGCTTGAGGCGTTGCTCCCATTGCTCGCGGTCGACCGCTTTTATCGTGCTCTCTTGCGTGTCGGTGAACTCCAACAGGGTGATGCGATCATCCCGGGTCAAGACCACCATGGCTTCACCGAGATACTGTTGGTTGAGTTCAACACGAACCGCCAGGGGTACATCGAAGAAGTGCGCTTCAAACTCCGCCGGCAGGCCCTTGGCCTGGGACAGCAGGCTCCTGGGCGTCGTGCCGGGAGCGGTGGGCGCGGCCAATGCAGTCGCGCACAGAAATAGCGCGAGCGCACCTGCGATGGGGGTCATGGGAAACATCAACGGATTCTCATTGTGTGCGAGCTATCAGGGCATGTCAGGTACAGGCCGACCGGCTGGGGAGGACCGGCCGGCCTGTGGCTGCCCGTGGGCGAGGTGAGACTCACCGGGCAGCGACGGGTGTTACGGACGTGGCACGGCGTCGAAGACGACGGTCATGTCGGCGGTGTACAGGCCGTTCTGGGAAGGCGTAGGCGTGGCCGCGACGATGGTCATGTCAGCCTGGGTACCTGGCGTGGAGGTGGCATCGTCCACCACTTCCTGAGGCATGGCCGTCAGGGTAACGCCGTTGAAGGCGGTGGTCAGGGCGATGGAATCGCTACCGTTGTACAGCGCAGCCGGGCCACCTTCGATGTAGGCGTGTACCGAACCTTCGGTGTTCTTCACGTCGAAGGTCTGGCGCAACGAAGTCAAGGAGCCGTTGACCGTGTTGTAGCTCATGGTTTCGTCTTTACCGAAGTCCGGGTTGCGCGGCTGCACATGGAACTGCTGGGTCGGGATGTTCGCAGTGATGTGGATCGACGAGCGTGCATCATCGGCAGCAAATGCCAGCGAAGAACCCAGGGTGGCGGCGACCAGGGCAGTACTGGATACGAGTTGTTTGAGCATGTTGTTAACACCTGTTCTTGGCAATAAAGAGAAAAGATTGAAATCGCAGACCAAGGGCAACTGGGCCTGTCCCTCCAACGCCGAGCATGATCAACGCTCATTAACAAAAAAAAAGCAGGCAACTTCCTATAGGCTTGTAGTACATCCAACATGCGGAAGAGCGAAAAATACGCAACTTTTGTTAAAACAGAAGTTTGGCTGTCAGAAACAGCCCACATTTTAAGCCTACGCCACTTTTATCATTACAAATGTATGCCGCCGCACCCCGCATACATTGAGCATTCATGTAAGGTCAGTCCCTGAACGCCAGTAATCCGCCGCAAAGACAAGATATATCTTAGTTTGCGAAATAACATTAAGCCAAAAAATATATCTTTTATTAAAGATATATCTGAGTGGAATGGCACTTACTTAACGGCTAACTAGCTGATACGCCTGCAAAAAATGAAAAAAGGCTGGCCTTGGTCTACGGTGATAGTTGCGAACACA
>NZ_JABWRA010000130.1:0-665 GCF_014268705.1 Pseudomonas sp. SWRI179
TGGGCCTGGATCACTTCGCGCAGGTACGCCGGGTCGCGATGCCCGCCCGGACGGGCCATCACCAGCCGCGCGCCGCTGAACAGCGGCCAGAAGAACTCCCACACCGACACGTCGAAGCTGAACGGGGTCTTTTGCAACACCGCGTCCGCGGCGGTCAAAGCGTATTCGTCCTGCATCCACAGCAGGCGGTTGACCACCGCGCCGTGCTCGTTCATCACGCCTTTGGGCAGGCCGGTCGAACCCGAGGTGTAGATGACATAGGCCAGGTGGTTGGCATGCAAGCCTTCAACCTGCGGATTATGGGTGGGCTGCGTCGAGAACCCTTGCGCCTCATCCAGCAGCAGGGTTCGCGCCTGGGTAGCCGGCAGGCTGACCTGCAACGCGCGCTGGGTCAGCACCACCATGGGCGCGCTGTTTTCCAGCATGTAGGCCAGGCGCTCATGCGGATAATCCGGGTCCAGCGGCACATACGCCGCGCCGGCCTTGAGGATCCCCAGCAGGCCCGCGACCATGTCCAGGCTGCGATCGGCACAGATCGCCACGCGGTCATCCGGGCGAATGCCCAGTTCCAGCAGGCGATGGGCAATCTGGTTGGCGCGTGCATTGAGTTGCGCGTAGCTCAGCTGCGCCTCGCCAGCCACCACCGCCACAGCGTCCGGGCAGGC
>NZ_JABWRA010000131.1:0-661 GCF_014268705.1 Pseudomonas sp. SWRI179
CCACTCGGTGCCTCGCTAGGGCTCGGCATGCCTGAACGAAGGCATTGCTCCGTGGGCCGCCGCGAGGCGGCCTAGTAGCCGACCTGGTTCTTGAGGAGACCGCGTTCCTCCTGTGGGAGCGGGCTTGCTCGCGAAGAGGCCGGCAAATTCCACATCGCCACCGACTGTGACACCCACACTTGGATTGAAGTAGAGCCGTCAGAACTAGGTCGGTTGTCAGGCCGCCTTCGCGAGCAGGCTCGCTCCCACAGTTGGGTCGAAGTACAGCTGCCAGAACCCGGTCGACTGTTAGGCCGCCTTCGCGAGCAAGCCCGCTCCCACAGATTTAGATAAGAGTACGACCGGGAGAGCCAGGTCGGCTGTCAGGCCGCCTTCGCGAGCAAGCCCGCTCCCACAGATTTAGATAAGAGTACGACCGGGAGAGCCAGGTCGGCTGTCAGGCCGCCTCGCGAGCAAGCTTTGCTCCCACAGATCTGACGGGTGTACGACCGGGAGAGTCAGGTCGGCTGTCAGGCCGCCTCGCGGTGGACTTTGATCTCGGGCGCCCCGTTAACCACGATGGCCGAACGCAGGCATTGTGGAGTGGGTAACCCGGCATGGATGCCGGGTTAGCCGCGCTGGGCCATGGATGGCCCTTCGCGGCGGCCCACGGAGCAATGCC
>NZ_JABWRA010000132.1:0-584 GCF_014268705.1 Pseudomonas sp. SWRI179
GCCAGCCCTTCGTTGATCGCCAGGTTGCCGTTGGTGCCGATGCTGACGTCGCCGGTGTTTTTCACCCCGGTGGTGGTCTTGACCACGTTACCGTTGCCGTCGGTTTCAGTCAGCGTGCCGACTTTCAAGTTGCCGGTATTGTTGAACGCGACCTTGCCTGCCTTGCTGGCGATATCGCCCACGATGTTGCCGTTGTTGCGCAACTCGAAGTCGCCGCCGTTCAGGGCCAGGCCATCGGCGGTGATATTGCCCTTGGCGTTCTGGGTGGTCTTGCCATCGACATTGAGGAACACGTTGCCGCTGGTTGCCAGCCCTTCGTTGATCGCCAGGTTGCCGTTGGTGCCGATGCTGACGTCGCCGGTGTTTTTCACCCCGGTGGTGGTCTTGACCACGTTACCGTTGCCGTCGGTTTCAGTCAGCGTGCCGACTTTCAAGTTGCCGGTATTGTTGAACGCGACCTTGCCCGCCTCGCTGGCAATGTCACCCACGATGTTGCCGTTGTTGCGCAACTCGAAGTCGCCGCCGTTGAGGGCCAGGCCATCAGCGGTGATGTTGCCGTTGGCATCTTGGGTGGTCTTGCCATC
>NZ_JABWRA010000133.1:0-584 GCF_014268705.1 Pseudomonas sp. SWRI179
CAAAGCTACCAAGGCGCCGCGCTGGCCCTGCAACTGCCCGCGCCACTCAGCGCCCGCTTGCGCCGCTTCAGCCAGCAACAAGGCCTGACCCCGTTCATGACCTTGCTCGGTGCCTGGTCGATCCTGCTCTCACGCCTGAGCAACCAGCCGCAGGTGGTGGTCGGCACGCCGGTGGCCAACCGTCCACGGCGGGAAACCGAGGCCTTGATCGGCTTCTTCGTCAACACCCTGGCCCTGCGCATCGACGTCCAAGCCCACAGCCGCGTCGAGCAGTTGCTGGCGCACATCAAGGCCTCCACCCTCGACGCCTACAGCCATCAGGACCTGCCGTTCGAGCAAGTGGTCGAAGCCCTGCAACCGGAACGCAGCCTCGGCCACAGCCCGTTGTTCCAAGCCATGTTGGTGCTGGGCAACACACCACGGGACCAGGCCCTGGAACTGCCGGGCCTGAGTTTGACACCGCTGCCCCAGCCCACCGGCACCACCCAGTTTGACGTGAGCCTGTCCCTCAACGACGACGGCGAGCACATCAGCGGCCAGTTCGAATACGCCACCGACTTGTTCGATGAAAGCACCATCGCCCG
>NZ_JABWRA010000134.1:0-570 GCF_014268705.1 Pseudomonas sp. SWRI179
CCTACGAAGCGCCCCTGGGCGACACCGAAATCGCCCTCGCCGGTATCTGGAAAGACCTGCTGCAACTGGATCAGGTCGGCCGCCACGACGGCTTCCTCGAACTCGGTGGCCATTCCCTGCTGACCGTGCAGTTGCAGGCCCGCTTGCATCAGGACCTCGGTGTCGAAATCGACCTGCGTACCCTCTTCGCCCAGGCCTCGTTGAGCGAACTGGCCCAACGCGTGGATCAGGCCGGCCAGTCCCAGGTCCAGCCCATCGAAGTCGTGTCCCGCGACCAGGCGTTGCCGCTGTCCTTGGCCCAGCAACGCCTGTGGTTCCTCGATCAACTGGATCACGCCGCCAGCGTCGCCTACCACATGCCCGCCGCGCTGCACCTGCGCGGCAACCTGGATCGCAAGGCCCTGCAACGGGCCCTGGATCGCATCGTCGCCCGTCACGAAAGCCTGCGCACCACCTTCGAACGCCGTGACGGCGAAGTCCGCCAGCGCTTCGCCGCCGCCGACATCGGCTTTGCCTTGCAGGAACACAACCTGCAAACCCTGGACGCCGACGCCCGCCAAGCGGCCGTGA
>NZ_JABWRA010000135.1:0-551 GCF_014268705.1 Pseudomonas sp. SWRI179
ACCGCAGATCCGCAAATTCCTGCGCATCAGCCTGAGCTCCCAAGGCTACAAGGTGCTGGAAGCCGGCACCGGCGCCGAAGGGCTGGCCCAAGCGGCGCTGAACAAACCCGACTTGCTGGTGCTCGACCTGGGCCTGCCGGACATGGACGGCCAGCAGGTGTTGCGCGAGTTTCGCCAATGGTCGACGGTGCCGGTGCTGGTGCTCTCGGTGCGGGCCAGCGAAGCGCAAAAAGTCGAGGCGCTGGACAACGGCGCCAACGATTACGTGACCAAGCCGTTCGGCATCCAGGAGTTCCTCGCCCGTATTCGCGCCCTGTTGCGCCAGGCCCCGACCGGCGAGCCCCAGGAGGCGGCGCTGAAGTTCGGACCGCTGACGGTGGACCTGGCCTATCGACGGGTGCTGCTGGACGACACCGAAGTGGCCTTGACCCGCAAGGAGTACGCCGTCCTGGCGCAACTGGCGCGGCATCCGGGGCGGGTCATCACCCAGCAACAACTGCTCAAGGACATCTGGGGCCCGACCCACACCGAAGACAGTCACTACCTGCGGA
>NZ_JABWRA010000136.1:0-548 GCF_014268705.1 Pseudomonas sp. SWRI179
TCGGCGTCGGCGGTGTTGAGGGTGTAGGTGTAGGAACCGTCGGCGTTGAGCACCAGGGTGCCGTAGGTGCCGGTGAACGTGCCGGGGGTGATTGGGCCGGACGCCACAGCGTCCGCGCCTTGGGTGTCATTGGTCAGCACGCTGCCGGTCAGGGTCAGGTTGGTTTCCGAGGCGGTACCGTTGCTGTCGTCCACGGCTTTGGGCAGGTCATCGACGATGTTCACATCGAGGTTGCCGTTGGCGGTGGTGCCGTTGTCATCGGTGGCCACAACCGCGAATTGCTCGCTAACGCTGTTGGCGCCGTTGGCATTTGGATGGGCTTCATTGTCCAGAAGGGTGTAGCTGTAACTCACTACACCGGTAGCCGCGTTGAAGCCGGTGATGGTCAGGGTGTTGCCCAGCGCAGTCGTGATCGACTGTGGGAAACCAGCCGCTACGCCGTTGGTGACGACGTTAATCCCGCCTACGCTCAGGGTCTGCACACCGTCCAACGCCGTCACGGTGAACGTGCCGCTTTGGGTCAGGGCCGATGCATCCGGGCTGCTGCC
>NZ_JABWRA010000137.1:0-547 GCF_014268705.1 Pseudomonas sp. SWRI179
CGCCAGCGCTTCGCCGCCGCCGACATCGGCTTTGCCTTGCAGGAACACAACCTGCAAACCCTGGACGCCGACGCCCGCCAAGCGGCCGTGACGCAACTGACCCAGGCCGAAGCCCGGGACGCCTTCGACCTCAGCCAGGGCCCGCTGATTCGCGGACGCCTGCTGTGCCTGGCCGAAGACGAGCACATCCTGCTGGTGACCCAGCACCACATCGTCTCCGACGGTTGGTCGGTGGCGGTGTTGATCGGCGAGTTCAACGCCCTCTACGCCGCGTTCAGCCAGCAGCTCGACGACCCGTTGCCGCCCCTGGCCCTGCAATACGCCGACTACGCCAGCTGGCGACAGCAGCACCTGCAAGGCGAACGCTTGCACGCCCAGGTCGATTTCTGGAAAGCACACCTGGACGGCGCCCCGGCGCTGCTGGAACTGCCCAGCGACCACCCACGGCCGCAAGTGCAAAGCTACCAAGGCGCCGCGCTGGCCCTGCAACTGCCCGCGCCACTCAGCGCCCGCTTGCGCCGCTTCAGCCAGCAACAAGGCCTGACCC
>NZ_JABWRA010000138.1:0-547 GCF_014268705.1 Pseudomonas sp. SWRI179
CGCCAGCGCTTCGCCGCCGCCGACATCGGCTTTGCCTTGCAGGAACACAACCTGCAAACCCTGGACGCCGACGCCCGCCAAGCGGCCGTGAGCCAACTGACCCAGACCGAAGCCCGGGAGGCCTTCGACCTCAGCCAAGGCCCGCTGATTCGCGGCCGCCTGCTGTGCCTGGCCGAAGACGAACACATCCTGCTGGTGACCCAGCACCACATCGTCTCCGACGGTTGGTCGGTGGCGGTGTTGATCGGTGAGTTCAACGCCCTCTACGCCGCGTTCAGCCAGCAGCTCGACGACCCGCTGCCGCCCCTGGCGCTGCAATACGCCGACTACGCCAGCTGGCAACAGCAGCACCTGCAAGGCGAACGCTTGCACGCCCAGGTCGGTTTCTGGAAAGCACACCTGGACGGCGCCCCGGCGTTGCTGGAACTGCCCAGCGACCACCCGCGCCCACAAGTACAAAGCTACCAAGGCGCCGCGCTGGCCCTGCAACTGCCCGCGCCACTCAGCGCCCGCTTGCGCCGCTTCAGCCAGCAACAAGGCCTGACCC
>NZ_JABWRA010000139.1:0-484 GCF_014268705.1 Pseudomonas sp. SWRI179
CCCAGCGGGAGCAAGCTCCCTCGCCACAGGTTCGGCGCTCGCCTTCGCAGCTCTTCTAGCCTTCCGCCACCGGCACCCGTTCGTCCAGCACTCGATTGGCCAGTAATGCATACAGTTCAATCAGCTGCTGTACCCCCAAGGCGACATGCCGTCGCGAGGCTTCAAGTTCGAAGGCCAGGTCGCTGATCGTGGCATTGGCGGAGGCCAGGGTTTCGCTGAGGTTGGTGAGGAGGCATTCGGTGTCGATGCCGACCATTCCCACAAAGCTTGGTCGGCTGTGAGGGCGGTGTGTATATCCATTGCTGCGGTAACGGCGGCTTAGGGTTCCGCCCTTACGGCGGGTCACTTTTGAGAAGCCCGGAAGCCGGCCCAGTCAAAAGTAACCAAAACGCTTTTGCCCCACCACTCGGCACCTCGCCTAGGCTCGGTGTGCCCTCACTCCGGCATTGCTCCGTGGGCCGCCGCGAAGGGCCATCCATGGCCC